>CAMAZH010000140.1 GCA_945863035.1 Chitinophaga pinensis
TTGCGTACGGTAAATGCCGGGCTTGTGGTCAGTTACATTGTCCCCTCATCGGGAGCCAATGGCAGCAGCGAGCCAATGGATGATGTCCTTCCCATAACTGTTGGCGTAACCGGCCTCAACGCTTCAAAATGCACGGCATCGGATTATTCAGACTGGACCGTAACCATGGCATGGAACGACGCTTCCCATGATTTTTATGCTACCGCGGGAATCGCAATGCCTTTTATTTATTTCACCAAGAAAACCACCGATGTTGCGCAGGTAAACGTCACCCAGGGAAGCGTGGTAATTGATAATGAGATGCTTGTGATCACTGATGCACGCAACGGTTCCGACTTTGCTGTTTATGCACCCACCGGTAGCCAGTGGACGAAAACCGGAACTGTTTACACTTCCACCCTGAACAACCAGAATTATTGGTCGATGGCTTTCATTCCCCCGACTGCTTCAAGTATTCCCGCTGTGGCTAACGAATACAAGAAATACGCATATGTTTTCCCTGGCAACACTATCGTTAACTGGGATTTCAGCGAATCCACCTCTACCCTCACCAGCACTTTTACAGTTACCCCAGACGTTAAAGAAGGAGCAGAAACCAATGTTCTGATGGGCTTGTTGCCCCACCAGTGGTCGAATCTGGCCTCTTCCTCCCCAGTCCCTGCCGGATATTCCTACCCTTCCATTCGGGGAGAAATAAAAACCCTGGACGCAAATAGTTTTTCCGTGGAGAATAAATTCTACGGAATTCTTCCTACACTGCCATACCTCGACAACTATAGCCCAGGTTTTAGTCCCGCCAGCCTCAACGAAAAAATATCGCAAATAGAAAACGACGGTTTAGCTACCTGGACCGACTCCTACAACGAAGGGCAAGTAATGAACCGCCTTATACAAACCGCCCGGATTGCCGACCAGATGGGGAACGCCGAAGCACTTAACAAAATGGTGGCTACGATTAAGGAACGGCTTGAAGACTGGTTAAAAGCCGAATCCGGTGAAGTTGCCTTTATCTTCTATTATAATGCGCCCTGGTCCGCGCTGATCGGTTATCCAGCCGGTCATGGACAGGATTCGAACCTTAACGATCACCATTTCCATTGGGGATATTTTATCCATGCCGCGGCCTTTCTCGAACAGTATTTACCCGGCTGGGCCGAGGAATGGGGAGAAATGATAAACCTCCTGGTACGCGATGCCGCGTCGCCCGACAGAAACGACCCGAAATTCCCTTTTCTGAGGAGTTTCAGCCCTTATGCAGGGCATTGCTGGGCAAACGGATTTGCCACCTTTCCATTTGGCAACGATCAGGAGTCGACCTCCGAAAGCATGCAATTCAATTCGTCCCTGATTCACTGGGGCACGCTTACGGGAAACAAGTCGATTCGCGATCTTGGTATTTACCTTTACACAACTGAACAAACCGCTATTGAAGAATACTGGCTCGATGTAAACGAACGGACCTTCAAGCCCGGGTATAACTTCAGTCTTGCTTCACGCATCTGGGGAAACGGTTATGATAATCAGACTTTCTGGACTTCCGATATTGCCGCTGCTTACGGAATAGAGATGTATCCTTTTCACGGGGGATCTCTCTATCTTGGCCAGGATACAGTGTATGCGAAAAAACTCTGGGACGAGATTTCTGCAAATACCGGGATTCTCACCAATCAGGCAAATGCTAATCTCTGGCACGATGTAATGTGGGAATACCTCTCATTTATTGATCCGCAGGCAGCCGTTAATCTTTACAATTCATACCCCAACCGATCCCTCAAGTTTGGAATCTCCGATGCTCAAACCTACCATTGGCTGCATTCCATGAATGCCATAGGAAGAGTAAACGCATCCATTACTGCAGATTACCCTGTTGCTGCCGCCTTCACTAAAAATGGTGTTACAAGCTATGTGGCCCATAATTATTCCGATACCCCTATCATTGTTACATTCTCAGATGGATATACGCTTGAAGTGCCTGCAAGGAAAATGGCAAGCAGTAAGGATATTGAGGCATCCGGAATAATTTCTTCCGATTTCACACAGGCCTTTGCAAAAGGAAGCGTTAATTTGCTTGTCGACATATCCGGTTCCGGAGTTACAAAGCTTGAATTTTTCGATGGGAATACGCTTATCGGCAGTCTGTCGGAAGCCCCATTTACCCATAGAGCAACCAACCTTGAGCTGGGCGTTCACAAACTCTATGCGAGAGTTTATGAGGGTGTATTATTTAACGTTTCCAACATTATAACTGTGCAAGTTGGAAATCAGGTACCCTACCTGGGAACTCCCTTTGAAATTCCCGGAACGGTTGAGGCTGGTTTATACGATAAGTTCGAGGGAGGCGTGGGCCAAGGCATCTCGTATGTTGATGTTTCCCAAGCCAATGAAGGGGATTTCAGAACTTCGGAGTTTGTCGATGCAGGATACAGTGCCGCGGAAGGGGCAACTGTTGGCTGGATTGCCGCAGGGGAATGGCTTGAATATACACTTGATGTAAAAACTTCAGGCATTTACAATCTAAACCTTCGCTATTCATCCGGAAACGCAAGCGGTGGAGGGCCATTCCACCTTGAGCTTGACGGAAAGAACATCAGCGGGGATATTTTAATGGGTTCAACGGGAAAATGGGAGACCTGGTCCAATAAGACTGTCAATAATCTGGAAATCCCTTCCGGAAGTCACATTCTGCGGATTGTGTTTGATAACGGCGAGTTCAATCTGGGCAAAATGAACTTCGTGTACCTTTCGCCCCTGGGATATAATCCCCCGGTGGCAAATGCTGGGTCAAATGTTAAGGTCTTGCTTCCGACAACAACCGGAACGCTCGACGGATCGCTCAGTGCCGATGCTGACGGTGAGCCCCTGACATATTTATGGGAACAGATTTACGGACCCTCTGAAATCAGCTTTTCTGACAAAACGCTTGCCTCCCCTGAGATATCAAATCTCGAAAGCGGAATATACCAATGCCTGCTGAGGGTGAGTGACGGAACGTATTCCTCTCAGTCAGATGTTCTTGTAATTGTCACGGATCAGGCAAACCTTGTACCTTATGTTTCGGTAACCTCCCCCGCCTCAAACTCCTCTTTCTTTGAGGGCAAGTCCATTACACTATCTGCAAATGCTTCAGATCTGGATGGCAGCATTTCCCGGGTTGAATTTTTCGACGGAGAAACCATGATCGGTGAGGCTGTGTCGCCTCCCTTCAGTTTCACATGGAGTACCGGAAGTATTGGCGAGCATTCGGTTACGGCCAAAGCAACCGATGATGCCGGGGCGCAAAGCATCTCAGCACTCATAACCGTAATCATTACACCCTCTCCTCCATGCGAAGGTGGACCGGCAAATGGCGATTACTCCTACAGGTTCACTCCTGACAAGAGCAATCCTTACCTGACCTTCATCCCGGGAACAGCATCCGCAGGAAATCCCACATGCATTTTATATTACGGGACCAACCCTTCAGTAGCCTTCCCCGGAACAAATGTGAAGCCCAATGTTCCCTATCGCATCACAGCCAGTGAAGGAAGGGTTGTTTATTTTTACTATACCTATTCCTTCACAGGAGGCGAACGAAACACCTTCTCAGCTATGCATAGCTATGAGATTGGAAGCTGTATCGGCAGTGATCCGTTTTTCACAGTACTGACTTCCACGCTGTCGGTTGCCGCCGGTGCAAACAGCAAAGCCACCTTTACGATCGACACAAACATTGAATGCACTGTTTCGAGCGATCAGAGTTGGCTTAGCTATAATCGTGAAACCATAAATTCCTATACCACAATCACCATTACTGCCGAAGCTAATCCAACGGCAGTAAAAAGAACTGCCACAATAACTGTATCCGGTTCAGGGCTTGCTGCCAAAAAAATTGTGGTAACTCAGGCTGCCGGAACAACAGCAATAGAGGAAGTTTCAAGGGAGGGAATTTCAGTTTACCCTATACCTGCAGGAGACCTGATTTATGTAAGTGGACTGAAAGATCAATCCGCAGCCAGTATTTTTGATATTTGCGGCAATCTTATGTTCACAAGAAATCTTAACGCATTTTCAAACAAGATTGATTTAAGCAGCCTGTCAAAAGGAGCGTATTTTATCAAACTTCAAATGGGAAATTCAGTTGTTGTGAAACAATTTGTGAAATATTAGGAGGATTGCTTACCAATAAGTGCCTGGAGTGCCTACAGTTTATTGATGGCAATAGAAAAATTAGTGCTTTGAGTGCCTAAAGTGCCTAGAATGCCTAGAGTGCCTAGAGTTTATGATGGCAATAGAAAAATTAGTGCCTAGAATGCTTAGAGTGCCTAGAGTTTTGTGTTGATAACAAATGCGTGAGATAGTGAGTAAGTAGGATATAGCAAAGCATTACATAAAAACTCAGCTGATTTCGGGAGAAAAAGTATGTCTTGAGATAAAATACAAAAAAATAGCAAAGAGAATTTTTAAAAGTTTTAGGAGCTAACTCCAGCCACTTTAATTACTCTAAGTACTTTAGGCACTCCAGGCACTTTAGGCACTCTAGGCACTCTAAGTACTCTAGGCACTCTAGGCACTCTAAGTACTCATTTAGCTCCGGAAGATTAATAACGCAAATAAATGACAAATTACTTGATTCCCCTCTTATTTTTTGTATTTTTGTATAATTATGATTAGTTGATTAATCTTATTTTTACATTTAATGCATTTTAAGAAATTATGACCTTAGAAACGCTCTCCAATGAACAGATCCTCGAGCGGCTGAGACAGGAGAACCCCTGGTGGTCGACAGGAAAGATTGACGAGGATTACAGTCAGATGCAGCGACGTCTGTATTTCGACCTTTTTTATCCCCTGGTGGAGGATTTATCGATAAAACGTGCGGTAATCCTAATGGGGCCTCGTCGTGTTGGTAAAACCGTTATGATTTTCCATACCATTGAGGAGTTGCTAAAAAACGGTGTGTCACCTCATCAGATAGCCTATATTTCAGTTGAGAACCCCTTTTACAACAAAATGGCCCTTGAGCAGTTGTTTAAAAACTGCATGAAAGCTACCGGACAGACGTCTCCCAAATCGTGGTATGTGTTTTTCGATGAAGTTCAGTACCTGAAAGACTGGGAGGTACACTTAAAATCGCTGGTTGACAGCTATCCGCATACAAAGTTTGTGGCAAGTGGCTCCGCAGCTGCCGCACTTAAACTAAAAAGCAATGAAAGCGGCGCAGGCAGGTTTACCGATTTTATGTTACCTCCTTTAACTTTCAACGAATACATACATTTGCTTAAACTCCACCATCTCATTATTCCCTCCCAGGTAGAATGGGCCGGTACATCCATTCATTTTTTCAGCTCAACGAATATTGCAATGCTTAATGAGCACTTTCTGAAATACATTAATTACGGGGGATATCCTGAAATAATTTTTTCTGAGAAAATGCAGTCCAATCCTTCAAGGTTTATTAAATCGGATATTATCGATAAAGTTTTATTGAGAGATTTACCTAGTCTGTATGGTATTCAGGATGTTCAGGAATTGAATTCCCTCTTTACAAGCATTGCATACAATTCCGGTCAGGAGTTCTCATTGGAATCGCTTAGCCGGAATTCCGGGGGAGTTGAAAAGAATACGATAAAAAGGTACATTCAGTACCTTGAGGCTGCTTACCTGATTAAGATTATTCACCGTATTGATCATAATTCGAAGAAATTCAGCAGGGCGAATTATTTCAAGATTTATCTTACCAATCCCTCCCTCAGAAGTGCGCTATTTGCTCCTATGCAGGCAACCGACAAATTAATGGGAGCAATGGTTGAAACCGCAATATATGCACAGTGGCTGCAGAGGGAGTGGTTTCAGCCCTGGTATGCGCGATGGACGCAGGGTCGGTTTCAGGGTGAAGTGGACATGGTGGAACTATCGCCACAGAACTTTAAACCCGTTTGGGCTCTGGAAATAAAATGGAGCAACCGCGCTTATGAAAATCCGGGGGAATTGAAATCACTTTTATCTTTTTGTGAAACAAACAAATTAAAGTCGGCCTTAGTTACCACTCTGGATAAAGAGGGAAGCAAGGAAATGCGCGAACTGAAAATTCATTTCCTGCCATCGGCGCTATATGCCTATACAATAGGGAGGAATACCATTCTTCAGAAACAAAAACGGAGTTAATTCTACTTTGACTTAAAGGGAACATGTTGATTCTTCTCGCTGCTCCCTTTAGGTCGGGGTAAACAGACAGAAAACCATAGAATATACCAATCTGTCAAAATTGAATAAAGTGTCTACTTAGCAGAATAATCCAGCCAGAAACTACCTTCATTGTACTCAACAACCACCTGGCTATTATTTCCGAAATGAAAACTGTTTAAAAGGGTGGAAACTTCCTGCTTCAGCGATACGATTGCTCCATCGATCAGGTCTTTTCTGAAACCCCTTTCTTCGAGGGTCAGCACCATATCCATGGATACAATTCTGCTGATTACTTGTCCAAACTCAACCAGTTTTCGCTGTGGATACTGCATGTCCACCTCAAAACTCACCATTTCTTTCACACGATCGGCGGCATTTGAGGCGTATCCCTTTAAAAACCCATAAAAATTCTTCTCTTTGGCGTTACGCATCAGTTTCAGCACCCCATCGGCAATCTGATGATAAAGGATATCGTTTGATCCTTCGAAGATCTGGAAAGGACGGCTATCAACAACCGACCGTCCCGCAATGTGGTTCAGTTTATAACCCTTTGCTCCTACAAGTTGCAGGAGAGATTGAGCCGATTCCTGCATTATATCGGAGGTCACTGTCTTGATAATGTTTGCTTCGAGACCAAGCGCGGTAAGGTTATTCTCTGTTCCGGCAACTTCACCCGACTTCAGGCAAAAAGCAGAGCAAACTGTGAAATTTGCCTGCAAACGAGATAAACGCTGCTGGACCTGGTCGTAGTCAAAAAGATTCTTATTGCCCACCAGACGGGATTTTGCATGAGCAATTGCCTCATCCAGGTTTCGTTTTATGAAGCCAAGGCCCATTGCCGGAAACTGAAACCTGCTTCGGTGAAGCATATCCAACAACATCTGAATCCCAGTTGTTTGGGGAATGAGTTTTTGCTCCTCCGGAACAAAAACATCGATGCGGTTTCGCCCATAGGGTATCTGGTAAAGCCCGAGATTCTCGAAATACTCCTCAACCACAATTTTTTGATGCGGGGCATTCACATCACAGATAAACATATCGATGTCTCGCATCAGACTGTCGTTTTCGGTTCTTTTGCGAGCGGTTAGAATCCAGAAGTCGGCCATCCCTGTAAGACCAGCCCAGTGTTTTTTCCCTCGGATATGATAAAAACCATCCTTTTCGGTAAAGGAGGTGTGCATGCTTAGGGCATCGCTGCCGAAATTTGGCTCGGTAATCATCAGCCCACCCATTGCACTGCTATTCAAAAAGCTATTAAATACTTTCAACTTGGCCGACTCTTGTCCGTATTTCGCCACGGGTTGAATAAACAAAGCATTGTTTATGCCTAACGTAAGGGAAAGCGCAAGTGATTCGTAAGAGGCAGCGGAAATAAAGGCAATGTTTTCCTTAACGCTTCCTCCAAACCCGCCATATTCTTTGGGAATGCACAAAGCCAAAGGGTTCCCCGACATCAGCTCCTTTAACACTGCCGGAGGTATTCCCCGGGTGCTGCAAAACTGATCGATCTTGTCGTCCTGGTGAAATGCCCGTTTCATGCTGGCCTGAAACTCCTCAAGCAACTGACGAAAGGATATATCTTGCTTATGAGGATCAGGATACTGATCTGAAATTAAATGTTGAACTTTTGACATTTCGAGAAAATTGTTTTACAAAGGTTTGAGCCATTCCAATGAATTATAACAATCGAATCCCCATAATGTTTAAGAATATTTTGGTTCAGTCAGCATAAAGTACTTGCAGCTATTTCTTCAATCCCGTATTGTTCAGTTTGCTATTGTGTATCCCGTAAAAGAAATAGATAAAAAGGCCCAAAACAAACCAGACAATCAGACGCAACCATGTATCCAGTGGCAAGGAGAACATCTGCAAAAGGCAAATCCCGGCACCCAACAATGGAACCAGCGGAACCCAGGGTGTCATGAAGGGACGTTCGAGGTCCGGGCGCTTTTTGCGCAAGACAAGAATACTGATGCAAACAATGGTAAATGCCAACAAGGTTCCGATAGAAACCAGCTCACCAAGAATATTGATAGGCAAAATCCCTGCCAGCACAATAGCCGCAACCCCTGTTAAAATCGTGCTGAAATAGGGGGTTTTAAACTCGGGGTGAACTTTAGAAAATATGGGTGGCAAGAGTCCGTCTTTTGACATGGCATAGAAAATCCGGGGCTGCCCCATAAGCATGACGAGAATAACCGAGCTAATCCCTGCAATTGCAGCGATTTTTATGATGGGTCTCAACCAGAACATGCTATCGCCCATGGCGTTTACCCCAACAGCAATAGGGTCGGCAACGTTAAGCTGAGTGTAACTCACAATGCCAGTTAAAACAATTGCCATCAAAATATATAACACGGTTGAAATCCCAAGGGAACCCAAAATCCCGATCGGCATATCGCGCTGAGGCTTTTTAGCTTCCTGTGCTGCGGTTGAAACCGCATCAAAACCAATGTAAGCGAAGAAGATCACCCCCGCTGCCCGGAATATCCCGCTCCATCCGAAATGTCCCCATTCCCCGGTATTTTCGGGTATAAAGGGCTTCCAATTTCCAACTTTCACGAACATAAAACCCAGACCGATAAACATTACAATCACAGAGACCTTAATTACCACCATGATATTGTTGAAGTTCGCGGTTTCCTTAATCCCCCTGACCAATAACAAGGTAAGGAATGCTATTATAAACATTGCAGGAAGATTGAGAATTGCAGTTACATGCGGTAATGACTCCACCGAAATTCCGCTGGCTGACAGTCCGGTTGAAAGACTGTCGGTTAAGGGTTTCCATCCCATTTCCGGAACGTTGACCAAAACCGTATTCCATGCAGCTGTATACTGAGGAGGTATGATTAAGCCAAAATCATAAAGAAAGCTCACCACGTAACCCGACCATCCAACAGCTACGGTGGAGGCGGCGAAAAGATATTCCAGTATCAGATCCCAACCGATAATCCAGGCCAGAAATTCACCCAAAGTAGCGTATGCATAGGTGTAAGCACTCCCCGAGATGGGAATCATTGCTGCAAACTCGGCGTAGCACAATCCGGCAAAAGCACAGGCAAGACCCGAAATTATAAATGAAATCACAATTGCAGGACCCGCATATTGAGCGGCAGCCTGCCCTGTCAACACAAATATCCCTGCCCCAACAATTGCACCAATACCCAGGGTGGTTAAATTAGTCGCCGTTAGAGTTCTTTTAAACCCATGCTCTTTGTCCGATGACTCGGATAGGATTTGCTGAACCGGCTTTACTTTAAAAAGGCGTGAATTCATTTGAAATGGCTTATCAAGATTAACATACAGGCATGATATTTGAAATGATTTCTAAAGATGTAAATTAGTTTTTTGACAGACAAAAGAAATCTTTTAATTCTGCTTTGGCAAATTAGTTTGTATTTATGTTTTAGCCTGAAACCCTAATATTTAACATGTCGATGAAATACTTTTTTTCCGCTCTACTGTTTCTTCATGGAGCCATTCACCTTATGGGTTTTTTAAAAGCCTTTAAACTAGCTGAAATCGAACAGCTTAAT
>CAMAZH010000141.1 GCA_945863035.1 Chitinophaga pinensis
AACATTTGCCGGTGACTACGAAAAAGCTTTAATCAGTGAATTCGATAATTATTTACCGGAAAAACCTATTTGGAAAAGGTAGAACGTAGAAGGAAGGTAGAACTCCAAACTCCAAACTCCAAACTCCAAACTCCAAACTCCAAACTCCAAACTCCCTTATGCTATACTATTCCCAAGGCTCAACAACAACCGACCTGTCGCACGAAGATCTGAAAAATGCTCTGTTTGCGGCATTGTCGAAACTTGGAAACAAGTCCAAGGTACTTGCCATTCCCCCCGATTACACCCGTTTTCACAGCAGGGCAGGGGAGCTCACGGAAATGGCATGGCAGTATTATGGTGAAAAAATGAAGGATATCCTGCCGGCTTTGGGAACGCATACCCCTATGAAACCGGCCGATATTGCCCATATGTTTGGACAAATTCCTTTAAGCCTTTTTCGCGAGCACGACTGGAGAAACGATGTGGTAAGTCTGGGCAATGTGCCGGCAGAATTTCTACATCAGGTCTCAGAAGGCCGTGTAAATTATTCCTGGCCGGCACAGGTGAATAAATTGCTCGCCTCCGGTGGGCACGATCTGATTTTGTCGGTAGGACAGGTAGTCCCCCACGAAGTGATCGGCATGGCCAACCATAACAAGAATATTTTTGTGGGCACCGGCGGGGCTGAAGGCATCAACAAAAGTCATTTCCTGGGTGCAGCTTATGGAATGGAACGAATCATGGGCAGGGCAGACTCTCCTGTGAGAAAAGTGCTCGATTATGCCTCCGACCATTTCGGCGCGGCGCTCCCAATAGTCTATGTGCTTACCGTTCTGGGAAAAGATGAAAACGGGATTCTGAAAACCCGCGGAATATATGTTGGCGACGACAGGGAATGCTTCGATCTGGCCGCTGAACTGTCCTTGAAGGTGAATTTCATCAAACTCCCCAAACCCTTGAAAAAAGTAGTGGTTTATCTCGATCCCTCCGAATTCAAGAGCACCTGGCTTGGGAATAAAAGTATTTACCGAACCCGTATGGCTATTGACGATGGTGGTGAACTGATCGTTCTTGCCCCGGGCCTTATGGAGTTTGGCGAAGACAGGGAAATTGACCGGCTCATACGCAAGTACGGTTATGTAAACACCCCGGAAATCCTGGAGCTAACCGACAAAAACGAGGAGTTGAAAAACAACCTCAGTGCTGCAGCCCATCTTATCCACGGCTCAACCGAGAAAAGGTTCAACGTAACGTATTGCCCCGGAAACCTTAGCAAAGAGGAAATCAATTCGGTTAATTATTCTTTTGGAAATCTAAAGGAAATGAGCAAAATTTACAATCCCTCGGTTCTTAAAGACGGCTTCAACACCCTGTCCGGAGGAGAAGAGATTTTTTACATTTCAAACCCTGCATTGGGATTGTGGGCTTTTGAAGACAGATTCAACAATTCATGAAGAAAATAAGGATTATTGCCGACGATAAGATTCCGTTTCTCCAGGGAGCCCTGGAGGAACATGCCGAAGTCGTTTATTTGCCCGGCGGAAAAATCAGTCCCTCGGATGTGAAGGATGCCGATGCACTGATAGTGCGCACACGGACTCATTGCAACGCCTCTCTTCTGGACGGTTCGTCTGTGAAATTTATTGCCACGGCTACCATTGGTTACGACCATATCGATACAGCCTACTGTAAGAAGAACAATATTTTCTGGACCAACGCACCCGGCTGCAACTCCACATCGGTAGAGCAGTATGTGGTCTCCGTACTTTTATCCCTTGCAGTGAAACAGAAACTTACCCTTGCCGAAATGTGCATCGCAGTTATCGGCGTGGGCAACGTGGGATCGAAAGTCGCAAGAGCGGCCAAAACTCTTGGTATGAAAGTCCTCCTTTACGATCCGCCACGAGCTATTGCCGAGGGTCTGGATGGTTTTGATTCCCTCGTGAAAATAAAACAAGAAGCCGACATCCTCAGCTTTCATGTGCCGCTTAACCTCGAGGGGCCCTACAAAACCCTTGGTATGGCCAACAAGGATTTTCTCGGGGGATTAAAAAAGAATACCGTTTTGATAAACACCTCAAGGGGCGAGGTGGTGAATGAGGCGGATCTTATCGAGACATTTGACAAAAGCAATTTCAGGGCTTTGGTACTGGATGTGTGGAACAACGAACCCGAACTGAACCGGAGTCTGCTGAGGAAAGCTGCCATCGCCAGCCCCCACATTGCCGGGTATTCAACCGACGGGAAAGCCAATGGCACCATGATGAGCGTTCAGGCGCTGAGCCGGTTCTTCAAGCTGGGATTGGATAGTTGGACTCCCCTGAATATCCCCTCCCCCGAGAATAACCAGATTGTTATTGATTGCTCGGGAATGAAAGAAATTGAAATATTGCATGAGGTCTACTCCCAGACCTATGACGTTATGATCGACGATGAGACACTCAGGTCTGATATTGCGGGCTTTGAGGCCCAGAGAGGCAGCTACAGACTGAGGAGAGAACCCTCGGCTTATTCCGTGAAACTTATTAATAACGCATGGCCCGGACTGGAAGAAAAGTTTGAGAGACTCGGATTTTCTGTTCTGGCACCAAATTGTTTTTGTGAAATATAAATAATAGAAAAATGAAAAAACTCGGAGACATCGGATTAATTGGTCTCGCCGTGATGGGCGAAAACCTTGTTTTAAATATGGAAAGAAACGGATATACCGTTGTTGTTTACAACCGTACCGTGGATAAAGTTGAGAAGTTTGTCCATGGCAGAGGAAAAGGTAAGAATTTCATTCCAGCTCACAGCATAGAAGAGCTTGTCAGCTCGCTTGAACGCCCCAGGAAAGTAATGATGCTGGTTAAGGCAGGGAAACCTGTTGATGATTTTATCGATCAGCTTATTCCCCATCTTCAGGCCGGTGACATCATCATCGACGGGGGTAACTCGCATTTCCCCGACACCATCCGCAGAACAAAATACGTTGAGAGCAAGGGGCTTTTGTTTATTGGCACCGGTGTTTCCGGGGGAGAAGAGGGCGCACTCAACGGGCCTTCCATTATGCCCGGGGGATCCGCATTGGCATGGCCGCACGTGAAACCGATATTCCAGAGCATCTCAGCACAGGTTGACGGTCTGCCCTGCTGCGATTGGGTTGGAAACGACGGAGCCGGCCACTTCGTGAAAATGGTACACAATGGGATCGAATATGGCGACATGCAGCTTATCTGCGAAGCCTACCAGATTATGAAATCACTGCTTGGAATGGATGCCGCAGAGATGCATGAGGTGTTCGCCGAATGGAACAAGGGAGATCTCGACAGTTATTTGATCGAAATTACACGCGACATACTCGGCTATACTGAAAACGGTGAGGCTTTGGTAGAGAAAATCCTCGATACTGCAGGTCAAAAGGGTACCGGCAAATGGACTGCTGTTAGTGCCCTGGATATGGGAATCCCCCTTACCCTTATTGGCGAATCGGTTTTTGCACGCTGCCTCTCAGCGCAGAAAGACGAAAGAGTAATTGCTTCAAAAATTCTTTCCGGACCAAAACCAGCGTTTTCTGGTGATAAAAAACAATTTGTCGAAGACATCAGACAAGCCCTCTATGCATCGAAAATTATCTCCTATGCTCAAGGATACGCACTCCTGCGCGAAGCAGCCAACGAGTACAAGTGGGATCTTAATTATGGCGAAATTGCCCAGATGTGGAGAGGCGGTTGTATCATCAGAAGTGCGTTCTTAGGCAAAATAACTTCAGCCTTCAAAACAAACCCCGATCTTATCAACCTCCTTTTGGATCCTTTCTTCAAAGAGAAAATCGATGCCGCACAGGCCGGTTGGAGACGGACGGTTTCCGCTGCATTCAATAACGGAATCCCTGTTCCCGCCTTCAGTAGCGCACTTTCTTATTACGATGGCTATCGCTCCGAAAGACTTCCTGCAAACCTCCTCCAGGCACAGCGCGATTACTTCGGCGCACATACCTATGAAAGAACAGATAAACCGCGGGGCGAGTTTTTCCACACCAACTGGACAGGCAGGGGAGGCGACACAGCATCCTCAACCTATTCGGTTTAGTTAAGCAAAAAGCATCTCTTTGTCGGGATTGCTTTTCCGGATTTGAATCAACAAAAAGCGCAATCCGCATCGGGTTGCGCTTTTTGCATTTAGCGAAATGCATCCTTGTTGAATTTCTACCCTTCCCTCAATTATTCCCTCCCGATTTTTTTTAATGCTTTATTGTTATAAATTTGATTTGTATTTTTAAACGCCTGTTTAACCTTCAAAACCAATAAAAATGAGATTCCAGCGTCTTCCCTTGGGCTCCCTTAGAACAGCCCTCCTTGCTCTGGCTATTGCTTTGTTTTTTGCTGTGCCAGCCTTCTCAATCGTAAAACTCCCCGGTGTCCTCACCAGCAATATGGTACTTCAACGCAACAAGGAAGTGAAAATATGGGGATGGGCCGATAAATCAGAAAAAGTAAGCGTCAGCTTCAATAAAGTAACCCTTTCGGCCAAGGCTGATAAAGATGGGAATTGGATGTTGATCTTCCCTGCCATGAAAGAAGGCGGGCCTTACACCATCACAATAAAAGGGAAAAACACAATCGTTCTCGATAACATTCTCATAGGTGACGTTTATATTTGCTCGGGCCAGTCGAACATGGAATGGGTCGTTAAAAACACCAATAACAGTGAGAAGGAGATTGCAAATGCAAACTACCCTCAGATACGCCTGATCACCATCCCCAAGAATCTTCAGTATTTCCCAGTGGATGATGTTGATGGCGTTAAATGGAATGTATGTTCTCCCGAGACTGTCGGTAGTTTTTCTGCGGTTGGATATTACTTCGGAAGGGATTTGTATAAGGAGGTTAATGTTCCCATTGGCCTTATCAACACCAGCTGGGGAGGAACCAATATTGAGGCATGGACAAGCAAAGAATATGTCTCCAGAGTTGATGCACTCAAGAGCCGTGTTGAAAAGGCGATACCTCAATCTGCCGAAGAGCTGAAAGCAGCTCAACAGAAGAAAATGAATGAGCTTTCCGCTCGTTTTGGTCTCGACGATCCAAAAATACAAAACAACGAATCATGGTCCCAACCCGGCATTAACCTTGAATTCTGGCAGGATATCGACGTTCCGGGCCTCTGGGAAGGCAAAGGACTTGGAGAACTCGACGGCATTGTGTGGTTCCGCAGGGAGGTTGTTATTCCTGAAAACCTTGCCGGAAAAGGATGGACACTTGCCTTGGGTAAAATTGACGATGGCGATGTCACCTACATCAATGGCAAGATAGTAGGTCAGACCAAAGACAAACACGATGTTACCCGCGAGTACGCCGTTCCGGCCGGCATACTGTCCCCTGGAATCAACCTTATTGCTGTAAGAGTTGAGGATACGGGCGGAGGCGGCGGTTTCCACAGCCCAAAAGAAGACCTGAGACTTGTGTGCGAGGGTACTGAAATCCAGCTTTCAGGAACTTGGAAATGCAGATTGACTCCCGAATCCTTGAAATTAAGTGTAGGAAGCGCCAATCCTAATGCAATTCCCTCCAGCCTTTTTAACGGCATGATTCATCCCCTGCTCAATCTCGCAGTTACCGGCGCAATCTGGTACCAGGGCGAATCGAACGCCTCCAGAGCATACCAGTACAGAACACTTTTCCCTCTCATGATCGAAAACTGGAGAGCCAGCTGGAACCAGCAGGATCTTCATTTCTTCTTTGTCCAGCTCGCCAACTTTATGGCCCCCGACACTCAACCGGTTGAAAGCGAATGGGCTGAACTTCGCGAAGCTCAGACTATGACCTTATCGCTTCCCCTTACAGGAATGGCTGTGACAACCGACATAGGAGAGGCTAACGATATCCATCCCCGTAACAAACAGGACGTTGGATACCGTCTGGCTTTACAAGCTCTTAAGACAATATACAACAAAACGGTTCTAAATAACGGCCCGGTATATAAATCGGTGCAGTTTGATGGGAACACAGCTATTATAAGCTTTGACGCCGAATCCGGCCCGCTTATGGCAAAAGACAAATACGGGTACCTGAAGGGCTTTGCCGTTGCAGGGAAAGACCATAAATTCCACTGGGCACAGGCAAGCATCAGCGAAGGCCGGGTAATTGTGACATCAGACCTTGTTTCAAATCCGGTGGCGGTGCGTTATGCCTGGGCAAATAATCCCGACGACGCAAACCTTTACAATACCCAAGGTTTGCCCGCATCGCCTTTCAGGACCGACGAATGGGAGGGGCTGACTTTTAATGTTGAATAGAAGATCCACTTATATGCGCCGTAACCAAACTCGCCCACCGTTTGGGATGTGAAACGGAATGGCAGGAACGGTTTTACAAGAATATCACATCGAATCAAACCTGGTATCAGGTCAGGGTTGTGAATCAGGGAGAAAAGGATGTTGAATCCCTTCTCTTTTTTGATGACCATTTTAAACAAATTGACATTGAAAAGAATTAGTTTTAATTCCCTGTTTAAAACTGAAGAATCCTCTTCCCGGATTATTCTTCTTTATCCTCAATAAATAAAATGTAATCTGATTAATATGCATCGTACTGCAAAAATCTGGCTTGGAACCATCCTGCTTCAATTATTGGCTTGCCAGTATGGTATGTCCCAGAACTCAGCCGAAGCCGGAAAACTGGCTGCAGAAGCAGAAAATGCCACAAGCGAAAACACTGCAGCCGGTACGGCCCCAAAAGCGGAGTTTGCAAAGCACTCCGACTTGTACCTGAAAGCGATTGCACTTGAAAAGGCTTCGGCTGTTCCCGATTCGGCTTTTATCGGCGCATGCTACCAAAAAGCAGGAAACCTTATGATTCAGGGAATGCAGCTCAAAAAGGCCGTTGATTATTTCAAGCTTTCAACCTGTTTTTTTAATTCCTTTTCCGAGGAATATACCACCTCGGCTGCCTCAATTGCCGGAGCCTATCAGCTGGCTTATGAAAATAGCGAGTTTATTGCTCCTCCAGAAGCGAATAAGACAGTTCGGGGTAAAAGGTTTTTCTCGATCTCGGAAATCCTTTCCCGCGATGGCAACTCTGTTACTGTAAGAATCCGCGGTGGCAAAATGGACGGTCTCCAATCCGGAGCTGCCATTTCGGTTTTGAGCAGTTACATCCCCGATACCGAAAGGGGAAACGACTTTCTTGGATCAGGGACAATTACTCAACTTGACGATTTTTATTCCGATGCGGTTGTAAGCCTTGCCGATACTTCCAACATCGAAAAACTTATTATCCCAGGCGATCATGCGGAAGCCTCCGTCCTCATGAAGAAAGACGAGGACACGGAGATGCTCCATAAACTGGCGTTGTATAATATCCGAATGGTCGATAATTGGAACCAGCCCCTTTTCTTCCCCTGGCAACTGCTCCAAAATGACGATCCCGACTTAAAAAGAATTATCTATAACGCCTTGACCTTCTGCGTTAGGGAAATGGCCGAATTCACAACCGAGTTCACCGAAGTCTATGAGACGGGGTTTTATTCCGGCATGAATTGTACCCAGGCGATGAACGTCACAGAGGCCTGCGATATTGATGAGTTTTTTAATTTCATCAATACCTTCCCGGCCCGCTATATGGGTCTGGAATGGAAAATCAGCGAGATCCATGCTACATGGATCATAAACTCCGCTTTCAAAGGGAATCCGTATCCTGATTTCGTGAAATGGTTAGAGGCAAAAAGAGAAAACGGAAATCTGGAAGCCTTTATCCTCTCAAGGCCGGGGTATTTTACCACCCCGCGAATCCTCGAATATAATGAGGCCTATACTATTCAGGCGAGTCTGGGGGCTAGTGATTCAGCCTTCCGGCTTGTCGACCTGCTAATGGCGATTACTGAAACAGTCGAAAACGACAGTCTTAAATCGGTGTTCCACGAAGCTAAGGCTAACCTGTTGGTTTCCGCAGGTAAACCCGCGGAGGCGGTGGAGGAATTCTCGAGGTCAATACAGTATGATCCCGAAAATTACAACTCCCTCTATTATAGGGCTTCGCAGTACGCCCAAATCGAAGAGTACGATCTGGCCATCAGCGATTGCGAGTTGCTTACTGCCAAACTACCGGGTTTTGCCGGAGGATGGGGTGGCATGGGCTGGTATCTTATCCTTCAGGGCAAACTCTTCGATGCTCAGAAGGCTTGCCTGAAGGCCTACCAGCTCGATTCGTTGAGCCCTTCATGGACCGTCAACCTGGGTCATGTTTTCCTGTTCTTTGGCGACACGGCTTTGGCCCATCAGTATTACTCCCGCTCCTTGAAAATGCTGGGTACGGTCGACTTGTTCGAGGAGGGAATAATGGCCGATTTCGATATTTTTCTTAAAAACAACTGGCAATCAGGGAAGGTGTCCCGGATGAAAACAATAATGCTGTCGGAATTCGATATTCACTACAGAAATTACCTCCTTGCCGATGAACAGTATAACAGAGGAATCGAAGAAAAGGACAAGGCTAATTACAGGGGATTAATCGATAAAATGAAGCTTTCGCTGAGCTATGAGCTTACTGCCGATTCCGCACGATCCAGGAAAATCCACAATGTATATACCTGGATGGGATACGGATACCAATACCTGGCCAATTACGATTCTGCATTTTACTGTTATAATCTGGGTTTGCAGATTGCTGAAAAAAATCTGCTAAGCGATAGTGATATTCAAAACGACCTCGAGCTGATAAGCTGGATGTACAAAACCGCAGGAAACCATATCAAGGCCAATGAATACAATGTCGGGTACCTGGCCCAGCTTCAGAAAACGGAGGAAATGAATAAAAAGAAAAGCCTATATTTTATCTCCGTCGGTATCGACCATTATAAGGATTTCTCCTTTAGCTCGGCATCTTCCGATGCTGCCAACATCTCAGCTTCTATCCAATCTCTTTCCCGGCAGGGATACGATACCGTGCAGGTGGTGCTGCTCCAAAACGAACAGGCTGACAGGGATAACATTCAGAAGGAATTCGAGAAGATCGTAGCCCTTTCAAACCCCTATGATATGTTCGTTTTTTACTTCGCGGGATTTTGCGGTTCGGATGAAGACAATTACTACCTCGCAACTTCTGGTTATGATACTCTTAACACCGATTACCGGAATAACACAATCAGCGCCTTCTCACTGCAAACAATGCTTTCCGCAGTACCCGCCCGCAAACAATGGCTTATCTTCGATGCCCCGGCCCAGAAATTTGTAAATAGCCTCCTTTCCATTCAACTCAATAAAAGCGCATCCAGCGGTGTTCAGGAGAAAAACCTCTTTATCCTTTGTCCTTCCGAAACGCGCATCGAACGCGCTGAGAAGGGTCAGGGACTCCTTACCCATACCATTATCGAAGGAATGAACGGAAAGGCCGAAAACCCTTCTGCTCCCGATGGCGTCATCACCGCGAAGGAAATGGATAGCTATATCTTTCAAACCATGAGTAACCCTTCCTGGTACCTCAATTTCAGCTCGTATTCGAGCGGACGCGATTTCCCGGTCGCATTCCTTGAGGATTACAAGAATCGGGAAGCTATTGATTCCGAGGTTGTTCGGCCTGCAATGCGAGGGGCAAGCCTCATCGAAAACGAAACCTCTCGGGAAACCCCTGCCAATACCGAACAAACAGATTATGCACTGATCTTTGCCTCCGATAACTACGACGAG
>CAMAZH010000142.1 GCA_945863035.1 Chitinophaga pinensis
CCGTTTGCCCAATCGATTGAAGCAAAATTATCTTCTGTCTCCCCTGCTCCTATTTCCAGACTAACCAGACCATTGATATTGGTTGTTGGAGTCTGTGTTTCGGAATAAACAGCAACATCGTCCTGAAGTATACTGATTTTGATTCCTACCTGTGTACTTTTAACTAATTCATTTCCATTACGAATTACAGCCTGGTAACTCATTTTTTGGGGACTTTGCCCAAATGCTGCTGCCATGGTTAAAATGGCCGTTAGCATAAGTACAATTTTTTTCATGTGGGTTTAGTTTTTGATGATTTTGAATGTTTTGATTCCCTGAGCAGAGGTCGATATCTGATAGGTGGATTGCGAGGGAGTTGCAATGCCCAGCGTCTCCACTATTTTAAGAAAATAAATTGAAGGTAAAAGATTTCTCATATCAATTCTGGTTTCCGGACTTATAATATCTTCAACTGACAGTAATTTGCCATTTATATCGTACAGATAGGCTTTGTATTGCGAACCGGCTTCTCCCCCGATAGTAAGAATAAGAAAATCGTTTGCGGGATTCGGATAGGCCGAGAATTGAAGATTAATTTCTTTCCCCTCCTCTATCGCTGACACCACAGAAATCTCAAATGGCTGCTGAACACCTTGCCCAACGGATCCATTGGAGCCCGGGTTTGTAGTGTAAACAATCTGCCCAATTGAATAGCTTGCCGAGCCTCCCTCGCCTGACGCATCACCTCCGGAGACGGTAATCCCTTCCTGTGCATGCAGGCCAGTAATGCAGACACTTACCAGGAGCAGAAAACTTAATGTGGTTTTTTTGTGTATCATTTCGGATCTGAATTTGTAATTTTTGTCTGAATAAGCATTCCGGAAGCCGCTTTACTCCTACCTGCAATTTTCGGGCAAACAGGAAGGGTTTCCGATGCTTTTATACAGTTGCTTATTGGCTTTAAATCTGGTAACATTCATTAGTGTTTTTCAATTAAACCTTGTCGCTTCATTTATGGATGATTCGATCTTACTCAAATTAAATGGTTTTTTAAAGTGATCCATAATCATGTACCATGTTTCGAATTTATGCCATAGTGCCTGAAAACTGAGCATCAGATCCTTCCAGTCCTGGTTCGACATATCTTCCGTAGCGGGTAAATACTTAATTGTGTAGAGCTTCTTAGTAGTATTGTACAATACCGTTGCAAACTTCGAGGTAAATATTTCGTTTTCCATAAAGCATCCATTTAAAATAAGTAAATAAATCTACATAAATATCGAGTCGTTTCCAAAATAATCAGCGATTTACTGATTAGGGTTTCATTTTATCTGGGGGAGCAGGGGGGGACCTTCGACAAGCTCAGGGCAGCGCCCATCACCCCGTCACAGTAAATATGATTGTATGGGATTATTTATCTAACTTGTCAGGGTTTTAATATTCGCATGTCGATAAACCCATGAAAAAGCTCCTCCTCATAAAAGTATTTGTTGTTTTTCAACTAATCGCTTTGGCTCAATACATCCCCGTAAGCGATTCGATTCCGGTTGAATACTTCGTCACTCACTCCCGTGCTGAATGGATGCAAAAAGCTGCCGATCTTGGAATTGGCATCGAACTTACCGATTCAATACCCGTTGTAATAAGCAAAATTGAGCGTTTTACAGAGTCATACCAACCCAAAAAGCAATATCCTGACGACTATTACGCCATCGAATCTATAATCCAGACAATTCATAGTTTTAAAGAGGGAGGCTATGGCATTGGCGCTATTATGGTCGATTCGGCAGGAAACATCATCTCGAAAAACTACAATAGCCAGATTCAGCGACATCGATCGGATCTGCATGCTGAAATGACGCTGCTGAGCGATTTTGAAGAGACAGAGGAAGCAAAAAATTATCTGAATGTATTTATTTACCATCCTGGTGTTACGGTATACTCCTCAGCAGAACCTTGTCCCATGTGCCTGATACGGCTTGCGGCAGCCGGTGTTAACACGAAGTATGTAACTCCAGGTCCCGACGATGGCATGGCAAACCGTATCTATTGTCTTCCTGCCGCATGGAGGGATCTGGCGTACCGATACCCATGCGTTAAAGCCAAATCGTCGCCCGAGTTACAAAAAATAGCTCACCTCATGTTTTTCTCATTTTTGCTCGATAATCGAGGACCCCATTAATGACACCCTAAGGAGAACCCTCCAAATTCCTGCTTCGCATTTCGGATTTTAGGTTACAGTTTGTAAGTTACAGTTTGTAAGTTATTCTCCCTTGCTTACAAATTCCGTTTCCCATTCCACCTTCGAATCCACGCTTGTCCAGGAAGTAATCCTGTCATTTGCCCAGCCGTATTTTGCATAATACGAAACAGCTATTCTTTCAGGACATCAAGAATATTCGTGTTAATAAAGATAGACAAGAAAGAAAAAACATCATTTTGAGTGGGGTCAAAAGAATAATTGGATGTTTTAAAAGCATTTATCATTGCAGCTTTCCTTTGCTAATCATTTAAAATTTACAGATATTTAGCGCGTTGAAACTAATGCGGATTTGAAATTTCAATTCCGAAACAAATAACTTTCCAAACAAATGGCAAAAGACCTCAATGAAGACTATTTTCTTTGGAAAAGCTTCAAAGATGGCGGTGATGATTCGTTTGGTGTACTATACGATCTTTATGCTGAATCTCTTTTCCGTTACGGAATGCATTTTTCCAGGGATAAAGAGTTTATAAAAGATTGTATCCATGATCTTTTCCTTGATTTGCACAAATACAGGGATAAGCTTTCCATGACCGATAGCATTCGCTTTTACTTATTCCGTTCCCTCCGCAGGAAGATCAACCACAAACTTTCCAAAACTGTTACGCTGGTATATAATAACAATCTCGGTTCTTCCATTAACAACCAGGAACTTCCTTTTGAAGAGTCCATGATTTCCTTCGAGACAGAAGCCGAAAACAAACGGATTCTTCTCAAAGCGATGAAATCACTTACCGATCGACAACGGGAAGGCCTGTCCCTTAAATTTGAGCATAATCTGTCGTATCCCGAAATTGCAGAAATACTCGGTATGTCGGTTGAATCAGCCCGCACATCTATTTACAGGGCATTAAAAACGCTTCGGAAAAGCATCAAAGATGATGAGTCATCCATTTACCTCTTATTGATACTTGCACGCCATCCCTTTCAGGGAACTTGTTAACGGGTACGCCAACCAAAATAAAAAAAGCTCTTTTTCTTGTCTACGTTTTGGTAATTTCCTTCTTTCCTAAGATGAGTGCCCGGATTAAATTCCGTTTATTATCATCAAATCATTTATTCATTGATTACAGCCATAACCACCTTTATATCTCAGAGGATCCTTTCAATTTTGGTGATGCGATAACGAACTCGATTGAGGAGCAGCCTGGTCATGCACCGGAAATCGTTACCTGTAAAGGAAAGGATTACATGGCGTGTTCAGCGGTATCAACGGTGCCAAGCTCATCTCCGGGAGCCCATGATCTTAACGGGATTTTTATTCAGCATATTACATGGGAAAAAGCCAATAAAGAGATGAGAGGGCGGATAACAAGAAAACCTAAAACAATTCAACAGTAAAAAAAACACAGCAGTACAACTTACCTATATTCATGAATTATGAAAAAGTTAATTTGTTATTAATCCTTAAATTAAGTGTCAAAAACTGAACCGGATAGAAGTAAATTTATTACACTGCAATATAATACAGACATTCAATTAATGAATTAAACTAATAGACTTGAAAACAAAAAGAATTTTACTCCTCCCGATTTTTTTACTGGTATTGACAGGCTCTTGCACACAACCACCAGATAATACCCCTGTGACTGCAAAGTTATCCAGGGACTCATTTGAAGATGTGAAACGCAGCTTCAATAATCCCGATATGCTTTATGCGCCTTACTGTTTCTGGTTTTGGGATGAGCCTTTGTACGATTCCGTATATCCTGCAAAATCAAAGGAAATGGCAAAGGAAATGTTGGCCAAAGGGATTAACCCCGGCTATGCCCATCCGCGGATTTCCATGGCAGACCTGTTGTCTCAGACTCCCGGTTTAAAGGACAAGATGAAACCCTCACCCAGTCTGCCTAAAGATGAGTGGTTATCAGAAAAGTGGTTTAAGGCCTATGAAGGGGCCTTGGAAGAAGCTGAATCGGCAAACGGGTATATCGGCTATGTCGATGAATATATGTGGCCCGTGGGAAGAGCTGCTGGAAGGGTGATTGAAGCACATCCTGAATTGGCATCGTCCAACCTTCAATGGGAGATAAGAAATATTCCGGGGGGAACCGATGTAAGCCTTCCCCCGTCATTTGTTACCGTAGCTGCCTCAATTGTGAGCACACCTGGACCGGATGACTATACTGTTACCCATGAATCGGAAAATTTCAAAATGCCCTGGCCGGGTGTTGATGCAGACCCTTATGGTTTGGCGTCGATTGGACAGACTGTACTGGTAGACAGGGAAAAACTCGTCAGGGTTGCCATACAGCTTATGTGCAAAAGAGACTATTCCGATGCGGCTTTCTGCCTGGAAGCCCGAATAGGCGGACCCGGGGGAGAAATCGCCGGGAGAAGGATGCTGAAGGGAGGTGCCCGTTCATATTATACGATTTCATTGAATATTGATAAAGTAATCCCTGCCGGAACTTTGCTCTATGTTGCGATGATCCCTTCAGAGGGATTTCCTGAAAATGAAGTGAAGTGGAGTTCATGCATCGAAAACATGGATCCCGGCGGATGTGCTTACGTTAACGGGAAGCCTTCGACTGGCGACCGTTTTCTGAAACTTTCATATCTTACAAAACCCTCGGATCAAGGGGAGGATGTGCAATCATTTCAGAAATCGGTGATCAGAAGTGAATCACTGAGTATTATTGGAGAGGGAGAAGGTTTCGGATGGACTTCCCCCGAAAATGGAGACTGGCGTATCTACAGCTTTAAGAAAATAGATGGAGGTGATGTAAATGTGCTGGATAAAAGGCTTGCCCGGGCATTTATTGAGCTATCGCACCAGCCATATGCCGATCGTTTCGGAGAACGGATGGGAAAATCCATTTCAGGTGTATTCTGCGATACAGAGGGAGGTTATGGGAATGGGAATGGATTGGCCTGGTCCAATGATCTGCCTGAAAAATATAGGTCAAACACCGGCCGTGACATCCGTTTGTGGCTGCCATTAATGCTTGACGATGACAGTGAGGGATTAAGTGCCCGCGCCCGTTTTGACTGGTTTGAAGCTGTTTCCGATCTCTATTCATCCTTTTATGCTGAGATCAATGATTGGCTGGCAGTCCATAATATGTATTACATAGTGAATGTTTGGGAGGAAAGTTTGCAATGGCAGGCATCTTTTGTAAGCGACCATATGAAAGTACAAAGGTCATTCTCAATGCCTGGAACCGATTGCCTTGGATTAAAAGCATATGACATTCATGATTTCAAGGAGACTCAGTCTGTATCCGCGTTTGAAGGCCGGCGTCTGCAAAGCGAAATCATGGGGGCAGGAGGCTGGTCCACCTTTTCCCCTGTCTCGGTAAAGGAATGTACCAATGCAGTTCTTGCCTGGGGTGTAAATCACATAGTGCCCCATGGGATCTTTATGACCAGGGCCCTGGAAGGAAATGTATGGGTTCCCGACTGGTATAGCAGGAATCCCATGTGGCCGAACATGAACCTCTGGTCTGATTTTGTACGCAGGGCTTCCTATATCAACTCCCAGGGACGCGTGGATCCGGATGTACTGTTGTACAATCCTATGTCGAGCGTATGGGCTCTCCTGGGAAAAACAGACATGCTCTGGTGGAGTCCTATTGCAGGCCATATAGGATATACCGATGAATTATATTCAGATAAGGCGCAGGAGATTAACAGGGTGTACAGCGATGCAATGCGCCTGCTTTCAAAACACAGGCTTGAATACCTGATTACCGACCGCCACTATGTCAATCAAATGTCCGTTAAAGGAGGTAAATTGAGGTACAAAGACTTCAGTTTCAAAACTGTGGTATTGCCTCCCATGGTGGTAATGCCGTTGTCTGTGGCAGAAAAGCTCCTGGAGTTTGCGAAAGCAGGGGGAATGGTCTATTCACTGGGGGCACTTCCCGATGGATCGACGGAAAATGGATTCTATGATCCTCAGATGAAAAAGATGATGGAAGAGCTTACAGGGCTTCCCAGCTTCAGAAGATGCGGTGAGCAGGGACTGGAGGGAGATCTCATTGCAAAGGCAGAAGGCTTAACCTCGAAAATACAGTTTATTTCGGGAGAGTTTCCCATGCTGCAGTTGCACCGTAAGGTAGATGGAAGGGATTTCTTCTGGCTGGTGAATAACAATAACACAAAACAGGATTGCCAGCTTTCGATTACCGGGATTAAAGGCAGCGTATCGATCTGGGATTGTGAGACAGGTAAGATCATGCCCATAAGCTGTGAACCTAAGGGAGATAACACAGGGATATCATTGACGTTTGAACCTCACGAAGCATACTGGCTGGTGATCGACCCGGATGGCAAACCCGGAGAAGCCATTGACAGGCCGGAATTTGATAAAATATTGCTTAATGTAGAAGGAGAATGGAATATCACCATCGATGAAACGGTGCAGCCAGAAATTGAACACAAGGTGGAAATTCCTGAAATACTGACCGGAGCAGGAATAAATCGCACTTTGACTCTTTGGGACCAATGGAAGGAGTTGCCGGGGATCTTCAGTGGCCATATTGATTACACCAAAACAATTGAGTTACCTGAATTTGATGGTGAACTGCAATTGGACCTGGGGAGTGTTTATCATTGTGCCGAAGTATGGATTAATGGCAGGAGAGCAGGAGCAAAATTGTGGCCCCCGCATAAGCTCACAACAGATCTTTTTAAATCTGGGAAGAATGAGATAGTAATAAGGGTGGGGAACCTGGTAAATATTAACTATGGGATGTCCTCCCCTTCAGGCTTATTAGGGCCGGTAACGATTATGAAGATTGAATAAGAATATCAATTAGAAAAGGATAGCAAGCATAATCAACATCTCAGCAATGAATTATTAACTAATTAACGTTATGAAAATGAAATTAGAATACTTACAGACAATTCGTTTGGCTGTAACATTGATGATACTGCTCAGAAATAACATGCCAGCAATATCGCGTAAATTTATAATTCAAAGATTATTGCTTTTAACAGTCTTGTTTAATCAATCAATATTGGCTCAGGACACTCCTTGGAAAACCGTTCAAGGCAATATAATGACAAAGTGGGCAACGGATGTCTCGCCCACCAACGTCCTTCCGGAATATCCGCGTCCCCAGATGGTGCGAAAAGAATGGCAGAACCTGAATGGCTTGTGGGATGTGAAACTGGCAGATGGAACTGAAACAAAGATTCTCGTGCCATTTCCGGTTGAGTCCTCCCTTTCCGGTGTGAAAAAACACAGTGACAGGTTGACCTACCGTCGTACCTTCGAAGTACCCAATGCATGGAAAGGGCAACGTGTGTTGCTTCATTTTGGAGCTGTAGATTGGCAGGCGGATGTTATTGTTAATGGGCAACCAGTAGGTAAACATGAGGGTGGATATGCTCCTTTCAGCTTTGATATCAGTCAAGCTTTGAAAAAAGGAGGAAAACAGGAAGTTGAAGTAAAAGTATGGGACCCGACGGATTTTGGCACGCAGCCACGCGGCAAGCAGGTTGTTAATCCAGGCAGCATTTTTTACACTTCAGTTACAGGAATATGGCAAACGGTGTGGATAGAACCGGTGCGCACTTCTTGCATCACTTATATCAAAGCGGTTTCTGACATTCACAAAAAAACGGTTACGTTTACCATACATGCCGAACATGGGGAATCGGACAATATATACATTCAGTGCAAAGAGCTGAATGCGAAAGTTTCAGGAAAAGCAGGAGAGCCAATCGTCATGAGTGTTCCCATGGCGAAACTCTGGTCGCCGGATTCACCAAGGCTTTATCCGATCACAATTAAACTGGCTTCTGGAGATGAGGTTCAAAGCTATTTTGCCATGCGCCAGATCTCACTGGGAAAAGACAAGGATGGCATTACCCGGATGATGCTTAATGATACCTTCGTTTTTCAGCACGGCCCATTGGATCAGGGATGGTGGCCGGATGGGCTTTATACCGCGCCAACCGATGCTGCACTGAAGTATGATTTGGAAGCCATAAAGAAAATGGGGTTCAATATGCTTCGAAAGCATATCAAGACCGAGCCGGCCAGGTTCTACTATCATTGCGATCAGATGGGGGTGTTGGTTTGGCAGGACATGCCCAGCAGAAGCGTTGGAGGGGACGGAACCCAGGTTCCTGGTTTTGAACCTCTTGGCGGGGAACAAGGAAAAGCCAATTTTGAACGCGAATGGAAAGAAATTATAGAGACTTTTCAATTCTTTCCCTGCATTGTGGTGTGGGTTCCTTTCAACGAAGGTTGGGGGCAATATGACGCGGAGCGTATTGCTGCCTGGACAAAAAAACTTGATACAACCCGGCTGGTAAATAACGCCAGTGGCTGGTTTGATAAAAAGTGTGGTGATATCGTTGATATGCATAATTATAACGGCCCCGGTATGTTCCCAATGGAAGCCAATCGCGCCAGCGTTCTGGGAGAATACGGTGGGATGGGATTGACAGTTAAGGGGCATTCCTGGCAGGAAAATGGCAATGTCAGCTATGCTTCCAATGAAAATCAAAATGCTCTTCTTCTGCATTATGAGAGGATTAACAGAGACATTCACCGCCTCATAGGAAAAGGACTATCCGCTGCTGTTTATACTCAGATTACTGATGTGGAAGGAGAGGTCAACGGTCTTATGACCTATGATCGTGAAATAAGCAAAATGCCCCTTGAGGACTTGAGGGCATCCAACTTGATGCTGCAGCAACCGGTGCCAAAGATCAAAGAAATCCTTCCAAACGCTCAGCGAGCGGGACAAATATGGTCTTACACCACCGATACTTTACAAATAGCCAAAGAATGGTTTGCAGAAGACTTCGACGATTCATCATGGAAAAAAGGCAAGGGAGGATTTGGGAATGTAGCTCCACATCGCGGGGCTGTAATTGGAACAAACTGGGACACGAAAGACATCTGGATTCGACGGACAGTGGAACTGACTGCCGAAGATATTGCCCATCCCGAACAATTGTTCATGGATTTCTATTATGACGAAAATATAGATGTTTATTTTAACGGGACATTGGCATGCAGCCTGAGAAAAGGAACGAACAGCTATGTGGTGGGCTCGCTTACTCCAGAGGTATTCATGGCGCTGCGAATAGGGCTTAATTGTATTGCGGCTCACGGCTCCACTACTCACATCGAATCTACGCGTTGGCAGAATATAGACATTGGCCTTTCAAAGAAATTACCATAATGAACTAAGCTGATAAATCTTATTATAGTTGACTTGAATTATAAAAAAGTTACAATTCATAAGATCAATTGAATTTATAAGACAGCCTTAAAATATTTATTTTCAACTGTTAAAACCATATCAGTTGAAGACTTTGCAAAAGGATTGTACTTTGTGAAAATTGAGTCTAAAGGCGTGTCAGCAGTAAAAAAAACTAATTGTTGAATAAAAATACACTTGTAGTTTTCCCTAAGATAAAATACATTAAAAGCTCCA
>CAMAZH010000143.1 GCA_945863035.1 Chitinophaga pinensis
CAACCCTATAAAGAATTTGCTTTCCAACACGGAAAGGAACTACTACATTATTTTGATTTTGCTCGCTGCAAGCTTACCCCTGTCCATTTTTACAACCAGCGTAGCCGAAATCCTTTTGCTTGTGAACTGGCTTGCCGAAGGAAAGTTTCTCACCAAATTCAGGTCTCTGAAGAAAAACAAAGGCCCGCTTGTTATTTCTCTCCTCTTTTTGCTGCATTTGATAGGTCTCCTTTATACATCCGATTTCAATTATGCCTTCCATGACCTCAAAATTAAACTGCCCATTTTATTCTTGCCCATCATAATCGGCACTTCCCCTGCTCTGACAGAAAAGAGGATACGCGGCATTTTATTGTGGTTTTCAGCAGCAGTTCTCGCTTCTACCTTGATTTCGGCCTCGATTTTCTTTGGCGTTTACGACTACGAATATTACGATTTCAGAGATATTTCTATTTTCATAAGTCATATCCGCCTTTCACTGATGGTGAATTTGGCAATTTTCATCTTTCTGTATTATGGTTTCGGGGGAGATGCCTCGCCGCTTCAAAGTCGGGTGCTCCGAATTACGCTTTTTGTGGTAGTAATCTGGATGATTGGATTTCTGATAATCCTTAAATCAATCACAGGAATATTGATTTTCTTGATTCTCGCACTTTTCCTTGGCTGGAAGTATTCTTCGCGAATCGAGGATATCGCCCCGAGATTCATTATCAGAGTGCTGATTATCACAGCCCCTCTTATCATTGCTTCAAGGCTTTCTCACGATGTCGCAAAGTTTTATTTCCGGGAGGATCTGAATTTTCAAACCCTCGAAGCAAATACTCCCGCTGGAAATCCTTACTTCCATGATCCTCTGTCGAAATGGGTTGAAAATGGCCATTATGTCTGGATTTATGTTTGTGAGGAAGAACTGAGGCAGGAATGGAATAATCGTAGCAGTCTGGATTATGATGGAAAAGACAAGATGGGCCAGAATTTAAGGTTTACGCTCATCCGCTATTTAACCTCAAAGGGTTTTCGCAAGGATGCCGATGGGATGAAACAACTGGAAACGGCTGATATTCAGGCCGTGGAAAACGGGGTGGCCAACTATATCTTTCTCAATAAATACAGTTTGTATCCACGCGTTTACCAGATTATCTGGGAACTGGAAAACTATCGGCAGGGTAACGACCCAAGCGGGCATTCCGTGGCCCAAAGATTAGCCTATATTAACGCCTCCACCTATATACTAAAGAATGACTTTTTGATCGGAGTAGGCACAGGAGACGTTCAGCAGGCTTTTAACGATTATTATGAAAATTCCGAAAACCCTCTTAAAAAAGAATTCAGGAGACGCGCCCACAATCAGTTTTACACTTTCCTGATTACCTTTGGAATACTTGGCTTCCTCATCAGTATTTTTGCTCTTTTTGCGCCTGTGTTTATGGAGAAACGCTGGCCGGATTTTTTATTTTTGTGCTTCGCGATAATTGGCTTCATGTCGATGCTGAACGAAGACACCCTTGAAACTCAAACCGGAGTCTCGTTCTTTATGTTTTTCTACTCCTTGTTGCTCTTTGGCAGAAAAAGATTAGAAACAGGCAAGGATCTCGAAATCAAGGCGGAACAAGAATAAATTCGTGAGAGACACAAAAAGTTATTGTTGCATTGTTGCAACCTTCGGGTCCAAATTGAACCTTTTCACTAAAAACATTAGTAAATTGGCGGGTTGATAATTTCTCCCACTACTGAAAAAAAAAATTGAAAATGATTGAGAATTTTATGAAGATTGCCATTGATGAATCCGTCCTTAATATCGACAGGGGAGGAGGACCTTTTGGTGCCGTGGTAGTAAAAGACGGCAAAATTATTTCTTGTCGGGGTAACCGGGTAACTCAGGACAACGATCCCACTGCACACGCCGAAGTACTTGCGATTCGCGAAGCTGCAAAAATTCTGGGAAGATGGGACTTGTCCGATTGCGAAATCTATAGTTCATGCGAACCCTGTCCGATGTGTCTGGGGGCGATCTATTGGGCTCATATCCCGGTAATTTACTTTGCCGCCAATCGTGAAGATGCCAAAAACGCAGGTTTTGACGACTCCGAGATTTATGATGAGATAGCTGCTGACCCGGACCACCGCAAGATTAGAATGGTTAATGTCCTCAGGGAAAAGGCCGTGGAGGGATTTGATAAATGGATAGAATTCCCGGCGAAAGAGAGGTATTGATTTTATGAACAAGAATTTTTTTTCGAGGGATGTGCTAGAGGTCGCTCCTGAGCTTCCCGGCAAAAAGATTGTCAGAATTGTTAATGGGGAGAGAAAAGAATACTTTATTACAGAAGTTGAAGCCTATCGGGGGACAGAGGATCGGGCATGTCATGCAAACAAGGGACGTACAAAACGAACCGAGATAATGTACCGTTCAGGCGGTTATATTTATATGTATTTTGTGTATGGCAAGCATTGGATGCTCAACATTGTAACCGGCCCTGTTGACAGCCCGCAAGCCATCCTGATCCGTGGTCTCAAAGGAGTTCGGGGTCCGGGAAGAGTAGCAAGGGAACTGTTGCTCGACGGAAGCTTTTACGGCGAGAACATCCTTGATTCCGGACGCCTTGCGATTGAAGAGGGAGTCAATTTTCCGTTTATCCGCACTGCCGAAAGGATAGGCGTCGAATATGCAGGGGAATATTGGAGCAAACTGAAATGGCGATTTTTTGTGAACGACACAGACTTTTTAGCACATTAGGACACAAAAAGATTCAATATCAAAACCCCGGCCAATCCCGTTAGACCAATGGAAGTTTCCATCACGGTCCAGGTTTTCAGGGTGTCCTTTACGCTTAGATTGAAATATTCCTTGAAGAGCCAGAATCCTCCGTCGTTAACATGTCCCACCATAAGACTGCCCGAACCGATTGCAAGCACCATTAATTCGGGGCTAACAGCTGAGTCAGCCACAAAGGGTAGAATAATCCCCGCTGTGGTAATTCCGGCAACGGTAGCCGAGCCAACACAGAACCGCAGAACAGTTGCAATAAGCCAGCCCAGAAAAAGGGGCGAGAGGGTCGACTGTTTCAACAGTTCGCCAATGTAAATACTTACGCCGCTATCCACGAGTACCTGTTTCAGTGCTCCCGCTCCTGCAATAAGTAGCATGATGGTTGTGATGCTAACTACCGAATGGGTGAGTGAGTCCATTACTTCTTTTATTTTCCTTCCTCTTGCCAGTCCCAGGGTGTAAACGGCAAACAGAACGGAAATCAGCATGGCGATAACAGGGTTTCCGAAATAGCCTGCAAACGTCCGGAATGCATTTCCCCCGGGAAGAATAAAAGCGGCGAGGGTGGAGGTGCTTATCAATATCATAGGTAACAGGGCGCTTACCAGACTCACAACAAGACCGGGCAATTCCTCTTCTTTCAAAATATTTGGAGTTATAAACTCCTGAAGCGGTTTTGCTTCTATTTTGCTCAGGGCTCGAACTAAAATCGGACCGGAAACAAAGATTACCGGTATAGCCAGAATAATCCCGTAGACCAGTGTTTTCCCGATATCCGCATTAAACATAACTGCAATGGCCGAGGGGGCTGGGTGAGGCGGCAGGAACCCGTGGGTAACGGAGAGCGAGGCAAGCATGGGCAGTCCCACATAAAGGAGGGGGAGCCCGGTTGAGGCAGCAACGGTGAATACCAGGGGGATCATTATGAAAAACCCGACATCATAAAACAGGGAAATCCCCACAATAAAGCCGGTAATCATCAGGGCTAGCTGGATTTTTTTAATCCCGAAGACACGGATCATCCCGGAAGTGATTTTTTGGGCAGCCCCGCTTTCCGACACCAGTTTGCCCAGCATTGCGCCGAACCCCAGAATCATAACGATATATCCCATAGTGCTGCCAATTCCCTTTTCAATCGAAAGAACCGCTTTGTCAACCGGCATTCCCTCAGCGAGGGCAATGGCGAGGGCAACAATAATAAAGGATATGAACGAATTGAATTTAAACAACATAATCAGGATAAGAAGCAGGCATATCCCAAGGATTACAATTAGTATCGGCATCGTTTCTTTATTTGGAAAGAGGATCCTTCCTCGGTTTAGAATCTATTTAAGAAGCCAATATCCAAAATTATTCTGAGTTTTTATTGCTTCAACCCTTTTTTCTCCAAGGGAGAGAAAAGCGATTTTTTTGGATTCGGCAGATCCCACGCGCTGCAACCGATTCAGCAAACGACGATTCCATTTTTTTATGTCATGCGATTAATTCCTGTAAATATTTTTTTAATTCAAAATAATCCTTACTTTTGCAAGCCAATTTTATCAGGTAAAAATATCGGTTTTAAATAATATTATAACATAATGGCACACCATAAGTCGGCACAAAAAAGAATCAGACAGGATGAGAACAAGCGGGTAAGCAACAAATACCACGCTCGAGGAATGCGCAACGCTCTTAAGGAACTTCGCAACACAAGCGACAAAGCTGCTGCTGCAGAACTTCTGCCTAAAGTTACTTCCATGCTTGACAAACTTGCCAAGACCAACGTAATTCACAAGAACAAAGCAGGAAACCTGAAATCCAAACTTCAGAAGCACGTTTCCAGTTTGTCATAATTGGGTTAAAATCTATACAACATAAAAGCTGTCCTGCGGGGCGGCTTTTTTTGTTTTAGGCCTTTGCACTTCTCTTTTCTGTCGGTTTTCTAAGGGAAATCCCAAGGTCCGACGCTTTGAAAAACCCTCAGAGAAACTTAGGGATCATACATCGCTTCTTTCTTTTTCCATCGTTTCAAAAAAAAGTACACTTCAACCTGCTGATTTTTTAAGATTTGCGACATTAAGGGGTAAAGACCAGGTGGAATACAAAAAATCGATAATCAAAAATTGGGCATTGGAAGATCGTCCGCGTGAGAAACTCCTTTGCCATGGCATCCAAAGCCTTAGTGATACCGAACTTCTGGCCATACTAATCGGTTCCGGAACGCGCAATGCCTCTGCGGTTGATTTGGCACGACAGGTTCTCGAATCGGCCGGTAACAATCTTCATCAACTCGGGAAGTCGAGTGTGGGCGAGCTGAAACAAATCAAAGGGGTTGGCCAGACAAAGGCTCTGCTGTTGATGTCGGCTTTTGAACTGGGCCGGCGCAGGGGGCAGACCGACATGCTCGCCCGGCAGAAAATCTCATCCAGCAAAGATGTGTTTTATCTGTTTCAACCCTTATTAGGCGACCTTCCTCATGAGGAATTTTGGATTCTGATTCTTAACCGCTCCAATCAGGTGGTCGACAAAGTAAGAATCAGCCAGGGCGGGATCTCGGGAACCGTTATAGATACCCGCCTGATTCTGAGAAACGCGATTGAAAAGCTGGCTTCCGGCTTAATCCTATGTCACAACCATCCCTCGGGAAACACCCAGCCCAGTGAACCGGATAAAAAAATTACCGAGAAGATCCAGAATGCTGCCAATTTTATGGAAATCAATTTGCTGGATCATATTATCATCGCCGACAAATCTTTTTTTTCCTTCGCCGATGAAGGGATTTTGTAAGGCAAAAAAATATTAGTCAAAGCTAATTCTGCTGGACTGAATCCTGTTTCTCTTATAAACTAGTTATGGGCAATTTTACAAAGAAACAGCCACTGACAAAAGTCACCGACTTAATCGGATTAAATTTAAGGTCAGAAATATGTTTCAAAGAATTAATGCTCAAAAACGGTCGGACTAGCCGAAACAGCGACCTAAAAAATTTATCTGAAAGTAGGCAAACTAAAACTTAAGAAAATGTTTAAATTAAAAGGTAAGTTAATTGTTGCGGTAATGGTTATGTTTGGAATTACTGCTTTTATGAGTTGTAAAAAAGATACTCATAAAGAGAAAAATTACACGAATGAAGATATTGAGCTTGTTGGACAAAGGCACAATGATGGAATTGATTATATTCTGGGTGAATTTGAAAAGAGTGAGATTGCTTCAGTTTATAAAAAAAAGAAAAGTGCGAATGAAGAATTGACTGATGGAGAAAAATTGGAGATTCTTAAGTTTTTAGATGTAAAATCTAAAGAGTTTATATTAAATAATCCATTAACATATAATGGCAATGTAATAAATATTGAGAATTATATCTTTACAAATGAGCAATTATTAAGTTTTTGTAATACTTTCTATGATAATGAAATAGTATCAGAATTACAATTAAAATATTTTAATCTTTTAGAAACGGCATATTACAATAAATCAAAAGAAACTATTGAATTAACAAAAGAAATTGATAAAATTGTTGCAGAAGCATCAGTGGAAATTTCTGAAGAAAATGAACTAGTTCCTGTTTTGGTTATGAGTAGTGTACTAAAATACTCGGAAAGTTATTGGCATACTGGACTTAAGAGTAGTCAAAAATGGTTTGCAATTGCATTGGCAGATGCTATAAATGGGGCAGAAGGCGCATTATGGGGCGGTGCTGTCGCAGGTCCTTTGGGAGCAGTTGTTATAGGCGTAAATGGTGCGCTCATTGGATCTTGTAGTGCTTATTTAATTGGAGAAATTTAAAAAATGAAACAAATAGCTTTAATTACAATAATGATTTTACCTTTTTTTCTAATCATTATTTGGTATTTTAGACACGATAAAACCAAATGGCACATTAATGAGTCATTATTGTTTCCGCTAGTAAATAAAGACGCTTTTATTGTGGAGCTAAAAAATCTTTGTGCAGAAAAAAAATGGGATCTTCATTTTGATAATAGTGATATTAATATAAATACAAATATTTCTTTGTTATCTTTTGGAGAGATTATTACAATTAATTTTTTAAAAGAAAATGATGCTTTTTATGTAAAAGTCTCTAGTAAGCCAAAAGTTAAGACAACAATAATTGACTATAACAAGAATAAAAGCAATATTGCAATAATCAAGGGGCTATTAGAAATGAAGAGCTAGAATCTGAAAATTGAACAATAGGTTGTCCACAAGCAACCTATTGTTTATCTTATTCTAGATAAAAAGGAAAAGGTCAACCCTAATGACAAAAAGGCCATTGAGGAAGGGCTCGATCAATTGGACCGGGGCGAGTATCTAGCCCGAGATACTGTAGGATCTATAATTAAGGAACGATTTAATCTTTAAATAATGCCCTTAATAACAACAATCCTTCTGGAATGAACGAATTCATCGTTGTTATTCTCAGTAGCTTCAAGTTTGCAATGACTTTTCCCGTTGCGATTCTCGAGTTTGGTTTCGGGTTCTTCAAAACGCTTTTCCTGACGAATCTGGGGGGACTGGTGGGGATTTGCTTTTTCACCTTTCTTTCCGAAATACTCATCAGGTTCTGGAGGGCTTTTCTTGCAGGGCCGTTCTCCAACAAAATTCATATTCAGAAGAAAAAAGAGCGAAAGCTGTTCAGTTCGCGGAGTCGAAGAATAGTCCGCGTGAAGAGCAATTATGGGTTAGGGGGAATCGCGCTATTGACACCTCTTTTGTTTTCTATTCCGGTTGGGGCATTCATAGCAATTCGGTACTTTAAGAAGAAAGGTGTAATTGTTTTTTGGCTTCTGGCAGCAAATTTGTTCTGGTCGGTAATCTATGCCGGGTTTTATCGGTTCTGCTATGAAGCGTTCAGACTTCTTTATTAAAGCTCTTGCGAAATCTCAACAACTGCAGAACTGTCGGTACAAGTTGTAAGCAATTGCGAAATTGACTTGTTGAACACGGGATGGATCAGGTTCGGTGCGATTTCCTCCATCGGAACAAGGGCAAAACGTCGAAGATGCATCCTGGGATGGGGTATGGCAAGATTTTCCTTTTCAATGATTTCATCCCCGTAGAATAAAATATCAATATCCATCTCCCTATCGGAATAACCCTCGCCCAAACGGATACGACCCATTCTTGTTTCTATTTCCAGAATTTTTTCCAAAATCGAATCCGCACTTAAAGTGCTTGCAATTTCGATGCTCTGATTGTAAAAAAGGGCGGAACTGCTGTATCCCCAAGGCTCAGAGCAGTAAACCCGTGATTCCCTTACAACCTGTCCCAACTCCTCGCCGACCAGCCTTACGGCCGTGTTCATCAGACGAAGGCTTTCGCCTCTGTTGCTTCCTGTTAATAAGAAAACCCGGTTCATTTTCATCATACCGCTTAATTACTCATTGAATTTTCAAAGTACTGAATAATTTTTTAATTTTATAGGGACTTTTTCCGTACTTTTAATTCTTACAATTTTTTCATTCTCTTAACAATAAATCACATGAAATCTTTCTTAAAATTTACCTTCGCCTCCATACTTGGCGTTCTGCTAGCCTTCTTCCTCGTATTTTTAATCATAATAGGCATTGTATCAGCCGCCTCTAGTGAAAAGCCGCTGGTTGTTGAGCCTCATACGGTTTTGCTTGCGAATTTCGATTTGCCGGTTGTGGATCGCGATCCGGAAAATCCCTATGGCTCCCTCGATTTTATGAGTTTCGCGGGGGAGGGGAAAATGGGTTTGAACCATATCCTGAAGAATATTGAAAAAGCAGCCACGGATGATAATATCGACGGCATTTTCATGGACCTTTCGCTAGTCTCCGCAGGTATTGCCAGTATTGAGGAAATACGGAATTCCCTCATAAAATTCAAAGAATCCGGTAAGTTCATTATTGCACACGCCGACTACTATACCCAGAGTTCATACTACCTTGCATCGGTGGCCGACAGCGTTTACCTTACTCCGGAAGGCGGGCTTATGTGGCTGGGATTAAGCGCTGAGCCGCTTTTCTTCAAACGTGCGCTCGACAAACTGGGCATCGATGCTCAGATTATCCGTGCCGGCGAATACAAAGCTGCTGCCGAGCCTTTTATGTACGAAGAGCTCAGTAAAGAAAACAGGGAGCAGATCAATGCCTATGTTTCCTCCATTTGGGGCACTATGGTAAACAATATTTCAAGCTCCAGAGGAATCAGTACAACGGAGTTGAACCGCTATGCCGATCAAATGCTCATTACCAATGCGAACACAGCTCTCGAGTACAAACTGGTTGACGAACTGAAGTATTTCGATGAGATTCTCTCCGGGCTGAAATCACTCACCTCTACCGAGGAGAAGAAAAACCTCAGCTCCATTACCCTAAAGAAATATACCAAAGCCCCCAAAATCAGGGCCGAGAAAAAGGGCCTGGCAAAAGATAAAATCGCAGTGATCTATGCGGGAGGTAACATTGTGCTTGGCGATGGAATGGCCGATAACATGGGAGCGGACAAACTTGCAAAAACCATCCGTGAGGCCCGTCGCGACAGCAGTGTTAAGGCAATTGTTCTCAGGGTCAATTCGGGAGGTGGAAGTGCACTCGCCTCGGAAATCATCTGGAGAGAAGTCAAACTTGCTTCGGAAACCAAGCCCCTTATTGCTTCTTTGGGCGATGTGGCTGCCTCCGGGGGATATTACATCGTTGCGCCTGCCCGTAAAATTATTGCCAGCCCCAACACCATCACCGGCTCCATCGGGGTAATCGGTATCCTCCCCAACGCAAAGGAATTCATGAACGAAAAGTTGGGCATAACCACCGATGTTGTTAACACAAATACACATTCC
>CAMAZH010000144.1 GCA_945863035.1 Chitinophaga pinensis
AATATCATGGAATTCCGGCTGACGGCCTGATCATTTCGAAAAACAAATTCGGCGACCGGACCTTCTTTGGCGACAATTGGCCCAACCGAGCCCATCAGTGGCTGCCCTGTATCGATCACCCCTCCGATAAAGCCGGTGTTGAGTTTACTGTTTTGGCGCCCTCGCATTACCAGGTGGTTGCAAACGGTGATTGCATGGAAGAGTCCATAAGTAAGGGCATACTCACCTCCCGCTGGAAAACAACCGAGCCGCTTCCCACAAAACTTATAGTGATTGGGGTAGCTGAATTTGCGCGACAGGAGCTTGCGGTTGTCTCCGGCACACCTGTTTCGACCTTGGTATACCCACAAAATAAAACGGAAGGCTTCAGTGATTATGCTGTGGCGGTAAAACCGCTGGTATATTACAGCTCCCTGATTGCGCCATATCCTTTTAGCAAACTGGCAAATGTTCAGTCGACAACCCGTTACGGGGGAATGGAAAACGCAAGCTGTATTTTCTACTCCGAGAAATCAGTAACCGGCATGGGTCTGGCAGAAAGACTGATTGCTCATGAAATTGCTCACCAGTGGTTTGGCAACTCAGTAACAGAGCTCAACTGGCATCATATCTGGCTAAGTGAAGGATTTGCCACCTATCTTACCTCAATGTATATTGAGCACAATTATGGACGGGGCGCATTTTTAAAACACATCAATTCGGAACGGCAGGAGGTTTTCGATTTCGAAAAAGTGCATCTTGCCCCCGTTATCGACACCTCGCTCGAAGTTTCCATACGCTTGCTGAGTCCCAACACTTACGAGAAAGCTGCATGGGTGCTGCATATGCTGCGCAAGGAGCTTGGGGATTCGCTGTTTGTTGATTGCTTGCAGACATTTTACAAGGAATTTGAATATAAAAATGCCCTTACAGCAGACTTCTTGAATGTGGTTGAAAGTCTTTCGGGAAGGGATTTCAACAATTTCTTCGATCAGTGGCTTTATAAAACCGGACATCCGGTGCTGAATATAGGCTGGACCCACAAGGATCAATCGCTGTTAGTAACTGTTAAACAAATCCAGACAAACACGGTTTTCAATTTTCCTCTTGAAATCAAGGTTATCAATAAAAACGCCAGCTCTTCGCAAATTATAGTGGATATTTCCAAAGCAGAGCAAAGTTTCACTTTCAACTATGGTAAAAATCCGATCGAGCTGATTCCTGACCCGGGCAATTGGCTGCTGATTGAGTCAACAGTGGCTGAAATAAAAAATCAATCTGATTTTTAGCACGGTTTATTGAAATTTCCTTAATTTTGGTACCTAACCAATACCTAATGAAAATGTCGCTAATACAAGAGTTCAAGCAATTTGCCATGAAGGGCAATGTAGTGGATTTGGCTGTAGGTATCATAATTGGTGCCGCATTCGGAAAAATTGTTTCCAGCGTGGTCAATGATATCATAATGCCACCCATCGGTGCCTTGGTAGGAGGAGTTGACTTTACCGACCTTAAAGTTATAATTAAATCAGCTTCGGTTGATGACGCAGGAAATGCTGTTGCTGCTGTAACTTTAAATTATGGTAATTTTGTTCAGACCACCATCGACTTTCTAATTATTGCATTTGCTGTATTTATGATCATTAAAGCGATAAATCGCATGAAGAAGAAAGAGGAGGCCGCTCCTGCAGCTCCCCCTAAACCTTCAAACGAAGAGGTTCTGCTTACCGAGATAAGGGATCTGCTTAAAAAATAGTGCCTATGTTATTAAGGCTCAAAGGCTCAAAATAGAGTTTTAGAATTTTTGAGCCTTTGTTTTTTGTTTACCATCTCTCAGGAATCGAAATTAACAATTTACAAATCTATCTTTTAACGAATTGAGCGAAATCCCCATCAACAAACAAAAGATAATCAACGATCCTGTTTACGGTTTTATCGGATTGCCCTTCGAGATTGTTTTTGATCTTTTTGAGCAACCCTATTTTCAGCGTCTGAGGCGCATCCGCCAGCTGGGTCTTACGCATTATGTATACCCTGGTGCCAACCACACCCGTTTTCAGCATGCCTTGGGGGCAACATACCTCATGAATTCAGCAATAGAGGTAATTCGCTCAAAAGGTCATGAGATTACAGAAGAAGAATCTGAGGCTGCAAGCATTGCCATCCTTCTGCACGACATTGGACACGGCCCGTTTTCACATGCCCTCGAGCACAGCATTATCGAAGGCACTAACCACGAGAATCTCTCCCTGCTGTTTATGAATCGCCTTAATGTATTGTATAATGGCCGGCTTGATCTGGCGATTCGGATTTTCCAGAATAAGTATCACAAGAACTTTCTGCATCAACTGGTTTCAAGTCAGCTCGATATGGACCGTCTTGATTACCTCCGCCGCGACAGCTATTTCACAGGGGTTACCGAGGGAATAGTGGGATCCGACCGGATAATTAAAATGTTGAATGTAAAGGATGACCAGCTTGTTGTTGATATCAAAGGAATCTATTCTATTGAAAAGTTCCTGGTGTCGAGGCGCCTGATGTATTGGCAGGTTTATTTTCATAAAACCGTAATTTCCGCAGAGAACCTTCTTGTTCAGGTGCTCAGGCGAGCCAAGTACTTATCGGAAATGGGAGCAGATCTTTTCGCATCACCCGCCTTGTCCTATTTTTTGAAAAACAAGGTAGAAGCCCAACATTTCGACTCGCAGGGAATCATTGATGTTCTTGACCTTTACAGTCAACTGGACGACAACGACATCATGGTGTCGGCTAAAGTCTGGATGAGCCACGAGGACAAAGTTCTATCCATGCTTTCCACGATGATGATCAACCGTAACCTCTTTCGAATTGAAATGAAAAACAAAGAATTCAATTCGGATCGGGTTCAAAAAACAAGAGATTATCTGGCAGAATTTTTCAACCTTAGTTTGGAGGATACCCGTTACCTGATTACCGAGGGAAGCATAAGCAATTACGCTTACAACTCCCTCGACGACAATATCAAGATAATGATGAAAAACGGAGAGTGCATCGACATTGCAGAGGTTTCCGACATGCTCAATGTAACAGTTCTTTCAAGAACTGTAAAAAAGCATTTCCTATGTTACCCGAAGGGGATTGAGTTTCCGTTCTGAATTCGTCATTTCCGGCCCTCCCTATGGGTAGGTGAAGCTCTTTTTTTAATTTTAATAGGCAAAAAGTCGCCTCAACATCATTGCATGATATGAGTCTTATTCCAATTGGAATGAATACTTTTGTTCCCTTTAACGAATATCGTAATAATTACTTAATACTTCGTCCCTCCCCCGGAAGGGAGGTACACTAGCACAGATTTTGAAAAATTATAATGTCTAAACAAACCTTTCATACATATTAATATTCCAAGCTCCATGAAATTCAAAGCCCAAATGATCGCCTCCTTTCTCAAAGGAGAAATTGATGGTAACCCGGAAGTAGAAGTGGAAAACATATCGAAAATTGAAGATGGGAAGCCGGGAACTTTAACCTTTCTGGCGAATCCGAAATACGAGAAATATATTTATGAAACTCAGGCATCAATAGTGCTTGTTAACAAAAGTTTTAAACCCGAAAGACCGGTTTCGGCAACTCTGGTTCGTGTAGAGAATGCCTATGAGGCCTTTGCATCGCTTCTGGAGCTTTACCAGCAGTCGAAACCGCAGAAAACAGGCATACATAATCTGGCCAGTATCCGCGAAGACGCTGTTATTGGGGAAAATGTTTATATCGGCGATTTCTCCGTAATTGAAAGCAAATCCCGGATAGGCAACAATGTTAAAATTTATCCTCAGGTTTATGTTGGGGAAGGGGTTGAAATTGGGGAGGGCACTCTTCTTTACGCGGGAGTAAAAGTTTACGAGGGATGCAAAATCGGTAAAAACTGTATTATTCATTCCGGAACTGTTATTGGTGCGGATGGATTTGGATTTGCTCCACAGGCGGACAAAACCTACAAAAAAATACCCCAGATCGGCATAGTAATCATCGAAGACAATGTGGAAATCGGGGCAAACTGTTGCATCGACCGAGCCACCATGGGTGCTACCATAATTCACAAGGGAGTTAAGCTTGATAATCTGATTCAGATCGCCCACAACGTGGAAGTTGGGGAAAACACAGCAATGGCAGCGCAAACAGGCATTGCAGGTTCTACCAAAGTGGGTAAAAACAATATGTTTTCCGGGCAGGTTGCAATTGTAGGGCACTTGAACATTGGGAACGACATAAAAGTGGGAGGTCAATCGGGAATAATGCACGATTTAGATGACGGAGTGGTAGTACAAGGCTCCCCCGCTATAAATTTTAAAGACTTCTGGAAATCTACTGCAATATTTAATAAACTCCCTGATTTGCGTTATCAGGTAATGCAACATGAGAGAGATATCAAAGAGCTCAAAGAAAAAAATAGTTCGAACCAAAACTCCTGATAACTTGCTTTAGCCTATTTACACAAGCCTTTAGACTCGAATGTGTTTTTTTGTTTTTCTTTTCGATTCATTGATTTTTTGTATATTGCGACGTTTTTTACAATTGATTTACCCAATACTTATATATGGCAGATAAACAAAAAACCATCCGGAAAGCGGTTAGCGTAAAAGGAAAAGGACTGCACTCCGGAGTAGATGTTGAACTTACCTTTAATCCGGCGCCCGCCAATCACGGCTTTGTCTTTCAAAGAACCGATCTCCCAAATCAGCCTCTGATACGTGCTCTGGCAGAGAATGTGACCGAAACTTCCAGGGGAACAACCCTCGAGGAGAATGGTGGAAAAGTAATGACTATAGAGCACTGCCTTGCTGCTTGCGTGGGAATGGAAATCGATAACCTTCTTATTCAACTTAATGGTCCTGAAGCTCCAATACTTGACGGTAGCTCACGAATTTACATCGAGGCTTTGGAAACTGTAGGTGTTGAAGATCTTGATGCCGACAAAATATATTTCACACCAAGCGAAAGAGTTGAGTATTACGATGAGGCCAAAGGTATTCATATTATTGCCTATCCCGATGAAGAGTTATCCATGAATGTTCTCATCGACTATAACTCGAAAGTTCTTGGCAACCAGTACGCAACACTTGACGACCTCAAGAAATTCAAAAAAGAGATAGCCCCGAGCCGCACCTTCGTTTTTCTTCATGAGCTCGAGTTGTTGGCAAAGCATAACCTTATAAAGGGAGGCGATCTTGATAATGCTATCGTAATTATGGACCGTCAGGTTTCACAGGAGGAGCTGGATCGTCTCGCCAAATTATTCAATAAGCCCAGCATGCATGTTAAGCCGGAAGGAGTATTGAATAACCTCGATCTTCACTTCCCGAATGAGCCTGCCCGTCACAAGTTGCTAGATCTGATCGGAGACCTTTCCCTGATCGGAATGCCCTTCAAAGGCAAAATTATCGCCACCCGTCCGGGTCATCATGCAAACACTGAGTTTGCGCGTATACTCAGGCAGATGGCAAAAAAAGAAAAAGCAAAAAAACACATTCCAAAGTACAACCCCAACGAGGAACCGCTAATCAATGTAGTTGGGATACAGGCTATATTACCCCATCGCTCACCCTTTTTGCTCGTCGACAAAATCATCTTCAGGGATGAGAAAACTGTTATCGGCATTAAGAACGTAACCATGAACGAGCCCTTTTTTGTTGGCCACTTCCCGGGAGAACCAATTATGCCCGGCGTTCTGCAGGTTGAAGCCCTGGCTCAGGTTGGCGGGGTGCTGGTACTGAATACGGTTCCCGATCCCGAAAATTATCTTACCTTTTTCCTGAAAATTGACAAATTACGGTTTAAAAGAAAAGTTGTTCCGGGAGATACCCTCATTCTAAAAATGACACTTCTCGAACCCATCAGAAGAGGCATTGCCATTATGTTCGGGGAGGGTTATGTTGGAGAAAATCTTGTTATTGAAGGAGAAATGATGGCCCAGATATCAAAAGCAAAATAAATGAATTACCCGCTTACATCCATTCACCCGAATGCCAAAATCGGTGAGAATGTTACTATCGAATCTTTCGTAAGTATCCAGGAAGATGTGATAATTGGAGATGGAACCTGGATTGGTCCGAATGCCGTTCTTATGAACGGGTCGCGTATCGGAAAAAACTGCCAGATTCACCCGGGAGCCGTCATCTCCGGCACCCCTCAGGATAAAAAATTCGAAGGGGAATATACCACAGCAATTATTGGCGATAACACCTCAATCCGCGAATTTGCAACCATCAACCGCGGAACAAAGGCAAAGGAGAAAACAGTAATTGGGAGTAATTGTCTGATCATGTCGTACGGACATGTAGCCCACGACACAATAATCGGAAACGGTTGTATTGTAGGTAGCTATGCAGGTCTGGCCGGTGAAGTAGAGATGGACGATTTTGCCATACTCAGTCCGGGTAGCCTTGTCCATCAATTTTGCCGCATAGGCACTCATGTCATGATTCAGGGTGGAAGTAAAGTCACCAAAGACGTTCCTCCTTACTGCATGGCAGGGAGAGACCCGCTTGCCTACACCGGGGTTAACTCCGTTGGCCTCAGAAGAAGAGGGTTCTCAAACGAAGCAATAAACCAGATTCTGGATATCTATCGCATTATCTACCAAAAAGGGCTGAATGTTTCCCAGGCGCTGGTTTTTATTGAAGAAAACCTGTCAGGTTCAACTGAAAGAGATGTGATTCTCAATTTCGTTAGAGGGTCAAAAAGGGGTATAATCCGAAGTGTGCTGGATTCGCGCAACACCGAAGAGTAAGCTCATCCCTATCTTTCAGCCAGCCCGTCCCAACCCTGGGCTCTGAGTTGAATCGTATTTCCCCCGATGCCTACCATTAGGGCGTTTTCTTCCTTATCCATTACCTTCCCGATAATGTGTATTTCTTTGAGTTCTTTTACCTTTTCGAAATCGCTCAGGGGAACTGTAAATAAAAGCTCATAATCCTCGCCTCCATGCAGGGCACAGATCAGCGGCTCAATGTTAAACTCACCCGCCATGAGGGCTGTAGTGTGGTCAATGGGGATTTTCTCCTGGTAAATCCGGCAACCTTTATCTGAACTTTTGCAGATGTGAAGGATCTCTGAGGATAAACCGTCAGAGATGTCAATCATTGCAGTAGGTTTTATCCTATTTTCTTTTAACAGCTTAATAATATCCTCTCGGGCGTCCGGTTTCAGTTGTCTACCCACGATATAATCATGACCTTCCAGATCAGGCTGCAGGGATGGGTCCTTTTCGAAAATCGCCTTTTCCCTTTCCAATAACTGCAAACCGATGTAAGCTGCGCCCAGATCCCCGCTAACACAAATGAGATCGTTGGTTTGGGCTCCGCTCCGGTAAACGATTTCCTCCCTCCTGGCCACCCCAATAGCTGTAATGCTGATCGTAAGGCCGGTTACCGAAGAGGAAGTATCTCCCCCTACCAGGTCAACATTGTATTTGTCGCAAGCCATATAGATTCCCGAGTACAGCTCTTCCAGGGCTTCGAGGGAGAATTTCCCGGAAACCGCAATAGAAACCGTGATCTGCCGGGGCTCGGCATTCATTGCGTATATGTCGGACACATTTACCGCCACTGCCTTGTAGCCGAGATGTTTGAGTGGGGTGTAAACCAGGTTGAAATGAATTCCCTCCACCAACAGATCTGTTGTAACCAGCATGCAATGATCTCCCGCATCAATAACGGCTGCATCGTCGCCCACGCCTTTAATACTGGAGGTGTGCATCAGCTTCCGGTTGGAGGTAAGCCTGTCGATTAGCCCAAATTCGCCGATTTCGGAGAGCAGAGTAGGTTTTTTTTGTTCCATGGGATTATATTGGGATTCGGAAATAAAATATTTGAAAGTTCATACTCATAAAAAATTTGGCTGCCAAGGCATTGGAAAATAGGCTGAAATATGCCGTAAAAGTAACTAAATGCTTCTCTATCTAAAATTTACTTTTTGTTTATTTTAAAATTCCCCCTTTTCCTTGCATCCGTGCAAGGATTAATGTCAAAACCGAATAAATCTAAACGCTATAATCTGAAATATTTTGTATATTTGCACTCTATTTATAATTAATCTAAATAAAGGCTGGCCAGGGTGAAACCTTTTCGACAGGAGAACAGCAATGAGTGAAAACAACAAAATACTGAACGAGCTCACACAGAGCGATTACAAATATGGCTTTGTCACAGATATCGAAGCCGAATCGATTCCAAAGGGTCTTAGCGAAGAGGTGGTTGCCATCATCTCCGCGAAAAAAAACGAACCGGAGTGGATGCTTGAGTTTCGTCTGAAAGCCTATCGGCATTGGCAAAAGATGAGCATGCCCAAATGGGCTCATCTCGAACTGCCGGAAATCAATTACCAGGACATCATCTATTACTCAGCGCCCAAGCAAAGCGCGAAACTTAACAGTCTGGATGAGGTAGATCCCGAGTTGCTCGACACCTTCAACAAACTAGGTATACCCCTTGAGGAACAAAAAGCACTTGCCGGAGTCGCGGTGGATGCAGTAATGGATAGCGTATCTGTAAAAACAACGTTTAAAGAAACCCTTGCCGAAAAGGGAATTATTTTCTGCTCCTTCAGCGAAGCAGTGCAAAATCATCCCGACCTGATCAAAAAATACATGGGTTCGGTTGTTCCTTACACCGACAATTATTTCGCCGCCTTGAATTCAGCGGTTTTCAGCGACGGCTCTTTTTGCTATATCCCAAAAGGGATCCGTTGTCCGATGGAACTCTCCACCTACTTCCGCATCAACGCGGCAAATACCGGACAGTTCGAAAGAACTCTTATTGTTGCTGAAGAAGGCAGTTACGTGAGTTACCTAGAAGGCTGCACCGCCCCGCAAAGGGATGAGAACCAGCTTCATGCCGCAATTGTGGAGATTGTTGCCATGGATCACGCTCAGGTAAAATATTCAACGGTTCAGAACTGGTATCCCGGTGATAAAAATGGGATTGGCGGCATTTTTAACTTTGTTACCAAACGGGGAATGTGCAAAGGGGATTTTTCGAAAATCTCATGGACGCAAGTCGAAACCGGATCCGCTATTACCTGGAAATACCCGAGCTGTATTTTGCGCGGCAATAATTCCATCGCAGAGTTCTATTCCGTGGCGGTTACCAATAACCATCAGCAAGCCGATACCGGTACCAAAATGATACATATCGGGAAAAACACAAAAAGCACGATTATTTCCAAAGGAATTTCAGCAGGTTTCAGCGATAATTCCTACAGGGGATTGGTAAAAGTAATGAAGGGTGCTGAAAATGCCCGGAATTACTCGCAATGCGACTCGCTGCTTCTGGGCGATAAATGCGGAGCCCATACCTGGCCCTATATTGAAGTGGATAACAAAACAGCCATCGTTGAACACGAGGCCACAACTTCCAAGATTGGGGAAGACCAGATTTTTTACTGCAACCAGCGCGGTATCGATACCGAAACGGCCATCAGTCTTATCGTAAACGGCTATGCCAAAGAAGTCCTGAACAAACTTCC
>CAMAZH010000145.1 GCA_945863035.1 Chitinophaga pinensis
TTTCCTCCATCGAAATCCTCGACCTCACCGGAAAATGCCTGCATCAGGAAGCTCCCATGAAAAAAGGCTTCTCGGTTCAGATGCCTGATGTTAAAGGCCTTTATTTTGTGAGGGTAACTACCGATTCAGGGGAAGTGCTGATGAAAAAAGTTGTAAGGCAATAGAGTCTTGTTTCAGGGAAACACATGAATATTTTCCGCGTTCCTTGTCTCAAACTTCACACAATATCTTAAATTGCAGTTGTTATTCCGATTAACAGGGTTTAACGGCATTATTTTTCATTGTAAATAACTGCAACTTTTCAACGAGAATGAATCTGGCTTCAATACTGAAATTCATCCCGGCAACGCAATGGATCTCAGGATACACGTCAAAGCTGTTTGCTAAAGACAGCATAGCAGGCATAACCCTTGCCGCCTATGCCATTCCTGTCTCGCTGGCGTACGCCACCCTTGCCGGCCTGCCACCGCAATATGGCGTTTATGGATATCTGATCGGCGGGGCCTTTTATGCCATGTTGGGAACCGGGAAGCAACTTGCCGTGGGCCCAACCTCGGCTATCTCACTGCTTATCGGCACCACCCTGGCAACCCTGGCCGAAGGCGAACCCCAGCGGTGGGTGGATATCGCCTCACTCACCGCCATAGTTTTTGCCGTGATGAGCATACTGGCCTACTTCTTGCGGCTTAGCAGTCTTATAAATTTCATCAGCGAAACGGTTTTGCTCGGGTTCCAGGCTGGTGCAGCCCTGGCCATCGGACTTACCCAATTGCCCAAACTGCTGGGTGTGCCCGGTGGAGGAAGCAATTTTTTCGAGCGACTGATAATTCTGACCCATCAAATACCGGATATGAATTTTGCCGTTTTCGTTTTCGGGGGATTTGCAATTGTCATGATTGTAACAGGCGAAAAATATTTCCCGGGGAAGCCCGTGAAGATCACCGTTGTGGCCCTCTCTATTATCCTGGTCACAACCACCAATGTCGGCAGTTTAGGACTATCGACCGTAGGAGTGATTCCCTCGGGTCTGCCTGAACTTCACCTTCCCTCCATAAATTATAACGATGTCAGAAGTGTTGTCCCCATGGCGTTTGCGTGTTTCCTGCTGGCATTTATCGAAAGCGTTTCGGCAGCAAAAGCCTTCGCGCAGAAAAACGGTTACGAGATTGATGTGCGACAGGAACTGCTTGCCTTGGGGGTTGCCAATTTAGCAACCGCTCTGGGAAACGGATATCCGGTAAGCGGAGGTCTTTCGCAGTCGGTGATCAACGAAAAGGCCGGAGCAAAAACCCCTGTTTCGCTGCTGATCGCATCGGGCACCATAGCGCTTTGCCTGCTGTTCTTAACAGGATTGCTAAAAAACCTCCCCAATGTAATCCTTGCATCGGTAGTGCTGGTTGCCATCCGAAGTCTGGTGAACATTACCGAATTTAAACGCATTTTCAGGGTTAACCGTTTTGATTTCATCATTGCTACCCTTGCAATGCTAAGTGTTTTGTTCTTTGGCATTCTTCAGGGGGTTATTATCGCCGCATTGGCATCGCTGATACTCATTATCCGGATTGTTTCCAGTCCGCATGTAGCTTTTCTGGGAAGAGTTCCGGGTACCAACAGGTACACCGATATCAGACGACATCCCGAAAACGAGGCGTTGCCGGGGGTCTTGCTGTTCAGGGTTGAATCGCCGCTTCTGTATTTTAACGTGGCCAATGTATATCAGGCCGTATGGTCAAAAGTAAACTCTTCCGGCCCTGAGCTCAAAGTGGTGATTTTTGATTTGAGCACATCGGCCTATGTCGATTCCAGCGGAGCACGGCTGATAAAACGACTCTTTCACAATTTGGGGGAGCGGGGCATCACCCTGAAGGTCGCCGAGGCGCATTCTATGGTTCGGGATATCCTGCGATTTGAGGATGTGGAGGAACTGTTGGGCCATGTGAGCCGCAAGGATTCTGTTCATGATGTTGTTATCAACTCGACGGTGCCTTCGACAGGCTCAGGCACCGGTGGCTGAGCCTGTCGAAGCACCGGTGGCTGAGCCAGTCGAAGCACCGGTGGCTGAGCTTATCGAAACTATCGAAGTCCCTTTATACAATCCTTGTTTTCCAATGCCCTTTTTTGAAGAGATAAAAAGCCAGCACCGAAAGAACCGATTCGGCAATGATGATTGCGTAATAAACGCCCTGTTCCTGCATGCCGGATTTTGTTGCCAGAATATATGCCAAAGGGATCTCAATAGCCCAGAACGCAACCAGATTAATTAGTGTAGGAGTCCGGGTGTCACCGGCTCCGTTGAAAGCCTGAACCATCACCATTCCCAGGGCATACAAAACATACCCGAAGCTGATTGTTCTGAGACAGATAATCCCTGCCTCCACCACTGCCGGATCTTTTGTAAAGAGGGAGATGAAATAGCCGGTCTTGAAAATAAAAACAATCGATACCAGGCCGAGCAAAATCATATTAAACCACGCTGCAGCCATAACCGCCCGTTCCGCTCTGCCTGGCTCTTTTGCGCCAAGGTTCTGTCCCACAAGTGTGCCCGCGGCGTTTGCCAATCCCCAGGAAGGAAGAAGGGTAAAGATCAGTATCCGGATACCAATGAAATACCCTGCTACTGCCTCCGTTCCAAAGCCGCTGATGATGCGTACCATAAAAATCCAGCTGGAGGTCGCAATCAGGTTTTGGAAAATACCTCCCATCGAAAGTCTCAATAGTTTCATAATAATCTCAAAGGAAACCTTCATGTGCCTTAACCTGAGTTTGATACGGTGACTTCCCTTGAAAAGCAGATAAAACTGGTAAATCACTGCCACTCCCCTTCCAATATTAGTGGCAACGGCGGCTCCCATAACGCCAAGCTCAGGAAAGGGTCCCCAACCGAAAATAAAACAGGGGTCCAATACTATGTTCAGAATATTGGCAAGAACCATTACCCTAAGTGAAATAGCTGCATCGCCCGAGCTGCGAAACACCGCATTGATAATGAACAACAGCATAATAACGCTGTTTCCGCCGATCATTAATACCGGATACATGTATCCGCTGTTTACCACCGACTCGGAGGCCCCCATCAGTCTGAGAAGATCCTTTGAATAAAGGATTCCCGGCACTGCAATCAACAGCGAAATAACAACTCCCGCGAGAATAGCCTGAAAAGCGCTTTTGGCTGCACTTTCAGGATTATGCTCTCCGATTCTCCTTGAAACGATGGCGGTTGTAGCTATGCTAAGCCCAAACCCGATGGCGTAAACCAGAGTCATGATTGACTCGGTTATACCTACAGTAGCGATGGCATCTGCTCCCAGGCGGGCAACAAAAAGTATATCGACAATGGCAAAAACCGATTCCATAATCATTTCCAAAACCATTGGAACGGAAAGCAGGAAAATGGCTTTACCAAGGTTTATCCGGGTGAAATCCTTTTCGGTTCCCCCGATGGCCTCTTTTAAATCGATCCATATTGATTTTAAGGACTGTCGTGAAAAAAGCAATCCTAGAGTTGACAAATTATATTTATTTTGCGACATGAGATAAGATGTAATAAGCCGAAAGCTTTGTGGATAATACAAATGAAAAGCTATACCGCATTGGCTGCTGGTACAATTCAGAAAGTATGCAAAAATGCAGTACTTAGCTTAGGGATGCAATTACAATTCTCATAGAAGGCAGGTCTTCAATTCGTTGCAAATTTATAAATTAAATTTAATTCCGGTTAATTTTTCCGATGTCTCCCATAATTTTTTTGCGGTTTCCGGGTCCGTGAATTTGGGGTTAATCTTTTCCTCAACCGGGTACCCGCGCACAGCGCCAAATCCTGAAGGCCCATAGAATTTTCCTGACTCTGCCTTAGGCGATGTGGCAGCGTAAAGGGAAGGCAATGCGCCCTTCCATGCAGGCTGCGCAATGATCTTATTCATCAGGTTGTTAACAGCAACATTTGCTTTTGAGCCCTCCATTTCGCCTCCACGTGTCTGAAGGTTTGTGGAAGCGTAGCCCGGATGGGATGCCATTGTTTTGGTTTGTTTTCCCGCTCTCTTAAGTCTGCGGTCGAGCTCCAGAGTGAACAACAGGTTGGCAAGTTTGCTCTGGCTATAGGCCGTCCATTTGGAATACGACTTCTCCCAGTTCAGATCGTCAAAATTAATTGTTCCGAACTTATGCATAAGACTGGAAACATTTACAATTCGGGAGCCTGGGGTTTTCTCGATAAAATCGTTCATCAGTGCGGTAAGGGCGAAATGGCCCAGGTGGTTTGTCCCAAACTGCATCTCGAAACCTTGCACAGTGCGGAGAAGCGGTATAGCCATAACTCCCGCGTTATTTATCATTATATCCAGCCTTTCATACTCTTCGATAAACGCGTCAGCAAAATATTTTACTATTTCGATATTTGCCAGATCCAGCTTCATAAACTGAAGGTCTGCACCGGGTATCTCCGACCGTATTCTCTCGAGGGCAGCATTTCCTTTTTCCTTGTTGCGGGCAGCAAGAACCACATGCGCGCCTTTTCGGGCAAGTTCGAGACAGGTATAATACCCTAAACCCGAATTAGCACCGGTAACCAAGGCTATCTTGCCAGTTAGATCAGGAATATCAGAGGCTGTCCATTTCATAGGATTAGAATTAAAAGTTAACCAAAGTTAAACTTATTAGCTTACAATTCAATACCGTGTGCTGGCACGAACGAAAAATTTATCAACCAAAGTTTCGGGCTTCGGTTTCCATAAGTGCGGCGGGACAAGAATTCCAACAAGATATTTTCAAATCCGGCACTAAGGTTTTTCACCGGAAAGGCTGTACAATGCCTCCCCCGTTAAACGGTTCAGAAGCCATTCCTTCATGATCTCAGCTCCCAGCGATTTGTAGAAATCTATCGAGGGAGTGTTCCAGTCCAGAACGCACCATTCGAGCCTGCCACAACCCTTATCGACGGCAAGTTTTGCCAGACAGCTAAGCAAGGCTTTCCCGAAACCTTTGCCACGCATGGGCTCCAGCACAAAAAGGTCTTCCAGATATATTCCCGGCTTCCCCAAAAAGGTCGAGAAATTATAGAAAAACAATGCGAAACCCACCGGCTTTCCTTCATATTCGCCTAGAAGTACCTCCGCCACCGGCTTGTCGGAAAAGAGATTTCTTTCGATATCCTCAACAGTTGCAGAAACCATTCCGGAAAGGTTCTCATATTCGGCAAGTGCTTTGATGAAATCGAGAATTAATCCGGCATCCTCTTTCTGTGCTTTGCGGATTATAAAACCGGGAACCGTTGTTTTAAATGTCATTTGAATTGATTCGTTCATTTGTATAAAATTAAATAAATGTCCCAATGGAACTCCATCATGTGGCATCAAAGGCGGAGACGAACGCCGGGTTCTGATAGAAAACATCCTTTTCCTCAGGTGTGTAGCCATTAAACTTCACTTTAACATCCACCTCTACCCGAGAGATCATGCTGCCAAAATATCCCTGATCAATACTCTTGTCGTATTGAGCAATCAACCGGCTCCCGGTATCGGACCAGGTCATAAGGAGCTTGGATCCATTCATATGGCAAGCGCTCTCGAAAAGACTCTGAAGAACCTTTTCATAGCCGGGCTTCCAAAAAATATAATCCCCCGCTACAAAAACCAGTTTCGCGGGATTGAAAAAACTGCGCAAAACAGGAATATGAGGAAGTACATGAACCAGGAACTTACCGAATTTCCCTCCCATATCCTTTACCTCCCAGCCATCGGGATTTGCCTGCATGCCGGCTACAATCACACCATTCTCCTTATAAACCAGGTAATTGTCCCTGTAAAACAAATTACTGTCCATGTAAAGGGTGTGATCGGCATAAAAATCAAGCAAAAGTTTTCGGATCTCAGCCTTTTCAAGCTCTTGTTGTCTGTGCACATTTTTGTTTTTCCGGGGGAAAAAACGGCTGAAGATGTAGGTAGTGAATTTGCGAACGTTCTCGAAATCGTTTTGACTGGCAAACTGCACCGATTGGAAGTTTTCCTTTTCGATGTAAGCATAAACCAATGATTTCTCGGTTCCTGCCGGAATATTCTTAAGGTATTCCCCCGGTTTGAGAAGGTAGGGAGCCGCGGTTGCACGAAGAAGCGACAGCCCTCGACCCGACTGTTCCATTAGCTTTTCCGATTTGGGTTTGGCCGACTTTAAAGGAGCTTTAATAGCAAAATAGCGGATATACCAGGAGATGAAATTCTGTCCTGAAAAGAAAGTCTCCCGATAACATAAGCCTACAGAGCCCAGCATGCGTCCGCTTTTCCTTAAAAGGAGAAAATATGCCTCACCAAGATTCTGAAGCTTTTGTTCTGTTTGAGTGTGCCTGTATCGGAGTCCCCCTGGAGTTCCCAGCACATTGGTCTGCAGATGAGCCAGAAGATCGGCACCCGGCTGCTGCTCCACATCCACCTTAAGTTCGTGATAATTAATAACGGATTTGTTTGGGATCATTTATGAAGGTTTCTGATAGGAGGATAGAAGGAATAGCTATGTCAAGGTTTAAAATTGAAAGCTGCTAATATCAGAAATAAAGAAGAAAAAGTAAAATTTTTCACAAACCCTCCAGAATCAATTCCCCAAACGCAGAAGGGATATGGAAATCAGGCTGTTCCGAATGGGGCCTAATCCAGCTGATCCATTTGAAGGAAACCTCAGCAGGGGTATGCGATATGCATTTCCCTCGGAACAACCCTGCCTGTAACCTGTTGTCCGAAATCAGATTGAGCGAGCGAAGCGAATTTAAAGTAATACAACCCCAAACACGATAGCCGTTTAAGGTAAAAGCAGAACGAACCGTGATTCCTTTCCACCTCCATTTGTAGTCGAATTTTCGGTAAAACTCCGCCTTATAATCGAGTACACGGCCAAGGGGGTCCATCTCAAGACCGTAATATGGCTGCATTTTTTCATTGCTCCTAAAGAATATCTCCACACGATCGGAGTTCAATACAGCCATTTTATCGGCTGTGCCCCGCTCCACAACAATATCGCAGTCGATAACATCGAAGCGAAAATAGAAATGCCTTTTGTCGTGAAGGGATCTGAAAATGGTGGTAGGGACAGTTTCCGCATCCCATGGATAAACAAAGGATGACAAAGCCTCTGCTCCTGTCCAGAAAGGATCAAAGTTCATCATCGTTCGACCCATGAAGCCGGTTTTCACTTTATGTACACGGTAAATCCCCATCGCATCTGAAACAAATCCTTAAGACAATAGAATATCAGCAGGAATACCCAATTAAGGTACTGCTGATACTCTTTTTTTGAACTGATTATTTTTAACATCATGATTTTCCTTTTCGAACCGAATGCATTAAACAGAATTTTGATTACTGTAATTTTTTTAAATTTTCTGCTGGTGGAAGAAAGTTTTCACCTGTAACTACTTTTTTTCCTGTTTTAGCTTCAAGTTCTTTACGAGCATTTTTTGCAACTGCTCCACCTTGTTTACTTGCTTTTGCATTTTCTATTAATCCTTTAGCTGCTTCTGCTTCTGCAATTTGTCGGGTTGAAAGTTCGGCAAGTGCAGTAAAAATCAGCTCTGCTTCGGTCATGTGATCACGAAGGTTTTGGCTTTTTAAGCCTTTTAAAACTTTATGATTTTTAACGGTCAATTCTGTCCATTCCTGATGAATGATGTTTGTGAGCAATGCAAATTCATCTGATTTTTCAACTCCGCTTTCTTTCCAATAGTCAGTTAATTTATTGCGCGTTTCTTGCCCTGTCATTCGCTGCTGAATCCATTTTTCGCTACGTCCTAACTTTTGCCAATTTTCTCTTGCTCTATCTATGCTTTGACCAGGGTCGGATATTTCTTGCATCCGCTCGTACCCAACTTTTGCCAACCATTGTTTGAATGGTTCTGCATTGGGTGATGGAATGGATTGTATGATGCGGAGTAGTGTTTGAGTATCGGCAACATCTGTTTCACGCATTTTTCCATCTTCAGCTTGCATTTTCAAGCGTACGATATTTTCGTACACTTCACTTCCCTCATTGGACAACTTTTTTTTTAAATCACTCCAATACCTTTTGGGTACTGAGCTACCAGTTAAAATTTCAACAACATCAATAATCGAAAAGTACCATTTTTCTTTTTCGGTATCATAATGACTACGTACTTTTTTGCTTTCAAACAATTTTATACTATTCATTAGTGTACTATTTTAAGCGAAAGTACGAAATTTTAATGACCACATAAAAATAAACAGCCCTATCAGAGAATAGGCTTATGCGTTGCAAAGCTGAAAGCAATAAAAAAATGAAAAAAAGCCCGGAGAACCTATCTTTCGATTATTCTCCGGGCTTTTGATTAGCTTATGCCTTGCGGCATGCAGCTTGAGATTATTGTTTTACGATACGGAAGGATTTTCCTTCTATCTGTAGCATATAAACTCCGCTTGTAAGATGTCCAAGGCTGATTGCTTGTCCATCGAGCTTGATGTTCATCAGCTTGCGACCGTTCAAATCATACAGATTTGCTGTTGCGTTTGCAGGAAGATTTTCTGCTTCAATGAACAGTTCGTTTACAAATGGATTCGGATAAACGTTAATCTTCACAATACTGTTCTGTGCGATTCCAACTGTGGAAGTTACCGTTAAGGTAGCACCAACATAGGTAAAACTATAGTTGTTATCAGCTCCTCCTGAAACGGTGATCGCATAATCGCCGGGTGCACTCGAAGCATCAGCAACAGAAGCAGCAACCGGTTGAGTGTCGAGTACCGACTTGTCTTCCGGGCTTACAAAACCGCTATATTCAACAACAAATGCCTCGTTGGCTATGCCTTCTCTACGTTTAGCATCCTGAGCGGTAACGGTAAGTGCTGCTTTTGTGATATTTGCGGAAAGTCCCGTTGGCTGAGTCAGCGTGTAATTAGCCTTTGCTGCGCCCTTGAGCGTCAAAGCAGGAGCAACAGCAACAGCGTCGGCTACGTTCTTGTCGGCAAATGCGCCTACCAGAGCATCCATCTGAATATCGTCACCGTCAACAACGCCTGCTAAGGCTGCACCGGATATTATTGCACCGGTGTTGCCGTCGTAAACTTTACTGTCGGCAACCGCACCGGTAACTGTCAGCTCTTTGGCTGTGATGTTGGCTGTTAGGCCTGCAGGCTGAGCAAGGGTATAGTTTGCCATGTCTGCGCCTTTGAGTGTAAAAGCAGGAACAATAGCAACAGCGTCGCCTACACTCTTATCTGCAAATGCAGCGGTCAGAGCATCAAGCGTAACATCTTCCACGCCTACACCGCCAACAAGGACAGCATCGCTTACCACAACATCGGTATTGCCATCATATACTTTGTTCTGGGCAAGAGCTCCGGTAACAGTAAGTTCTTTAGCGGTGATATTGGCTGTAAGTCCTGCAGGCTGAGCAAGAGTGTAATTTGCTATGTCTGCGCCCTTGAGTGTTAAAGCAGGAGCAACT
>CAMAZH010000146.1 GCA_945863035.1 Chitinophaga pinensis
CTTTTCGGCAAGGCTCTGGGGAGAAAGGACTTTAACCGAGTCGCCAAAATGAAGTACGCATTCGTTAATAAACTCGCGTGTTATTTTGACATGTATTTTTAAGGTTATTCCATTGGCATCCTCATGCAAAATCTCCTGCGAACGATGCAGCATGAGCGTTCTAATATAGTTGGAGGTCTCTGCATTGAATTTCAGAATCACATCTTCCGAATCATATCCGAAGGCCATTATACCAACCGCATCCTTGAGCACCTTAAATATCTCATCGTAAAAACCCGGGTCCTGAGTAAAATAATCCCCGGTAACACTAAGGTCGCAGATCCTGTCAAGACCGAAAATCCTGGGTGCCCCCTCCTCTTTGCCGATTACGTACCAGCGATTCCTGTGTTCTTTAAGGATGTAGGGTTGCAGCACACGCATAGAAATCCCGTCGCTGTCGAAACGATGGTGTGTGAAGCGGATTTCCCTTTTCTCAAATATTGCATCGTAGATGGGCGATAGCAATTGCCGTCCGGAGAAGCCCTTGGAATATTCGAAGAGAATGTATTTGTCGATTTTGTCGTTGGGATGCTGGTTGGCAAGGTCGAAATGCTCGCTCATCCTGTTTATCGACTCTTTCAGCATTTTAAACTCCTGCGCATCGCCAAACACCTTCAGCTTGTGAACCAGCATGTGAATGGTCCTTACATCGTCGGGCGACAGAGGGATATCAAATTCCCAGTCTTCGGTGTAGCGATAACATTTTTGTTGTCGGTCGTAGCCGATGGGCGCACCCCTTTCGTCTTTAAGAAACCGGATATCTTTCTCGATCGTGGAGCCGGATACCTGATAGCCTTCGTCATTCAGGTAACGGAGCAGGTCGCTGCGGGTAGGATAACCGGACTTGTACTTGTTCCTTTTTATCTGTGAATGGATAATAAGGTAACGGAGATAGGCATTTTTGTTCTTTGGCATAACAGGCATAAAAACTAAAGATAGCATTATGGCCTGAATAAAATCGCAATAAGGAGTACAATTTGTTCCTTTATCTGTCAATCTTAACAAATCGTCCGATAAAAGTCTCTGATCCACCGATCGTTACTTTGTAGATATACAATCCCTGGGCTTCGATATTCTGCAGGCTCAGTGTTATCGGCGAATTATTATGGGCACCGTCAAACTGCCCGGAGACCAACAGCATTCCAACCTGATTGTAAATATTGATTGTTACATCCGCTACTATCGGACTTTCGAATCGGAATGTAAGGAAGTCTGCAGCTGGATTTGGATAAACCAGAATATTATTTACACCTGATTGTGTCAATGAGATCGAGGCGGTTGGGTCAGGGTTCTCTATTTTTGAAAGTTCGGTGTCCATCCAAGCCCAGCGGGCGATTAAAAAAGTCTTCAAATAGTCAACCTCTTTCTGATAGGTTGTTCTTTGATTGTATCCGGTGGTTTCGCGCCAGAAATCCACACCCAAAACGGGCCATTTAGCAAACTCCCTTACCTGGGCATCAGCCAGATCGGACGCGATAGAATCGATGTAGGCGATGAGCTTGTCTGTTTTATAGGGACCATCTCTCAGGGATTCCCAGCGTTGTCGGACTTTGTAGGCAAACACAGGGTCTTTGAACAGCAAGGGCCAGAAAAAGGGAGTGTTGCTGGTTTGGGGATGGGAGAAAAGCCAGCCGCTTACAACCCCGTTATCAGGATAGGAAGAATTCCCGGCACTCTGGTCAAAATCCCACACGGGTCCGGCACAAAGTTTTTCATCCTTATCTTTATGAAAATAACCACTCCAGCCATAGGCATCACTATTTCTCATGGCTTCCTGCACGATCAGCTCGTCAACAAATGAACTCACATCAATCCATGCGTTGTAGCCAAGGATCTCATCCTTATAAAAAGATGATCGCATAACATTCCTGAAAGCGTTGTCGTAATCGCTTATGTATTTAATCTGCTCGGGTGCAGCCTCCTCAAAATCGGGATATTTAAGTTCGCGCGATTGCCCAAGCTGGTTTCCAAATCCGGTGATCTCGAAAATGTAACCGCCACTGATATCAGGTTCGGCGATCTCTGAGGAATCAAGATTTGCAATATCCAACCTTCCTTTATCGACTTTTATTTTTTCCATTAGCACATAAATACCCATATACTGGTCATTCACGAACAACTCAACCAACTGGCAGCGACTGGCCCATCGTCCCGTTCGTCTCGACATCTCCATGGCCAATGAGTTTCTGATAAAGGTGTGGTCGAGATAGGATGCCCGCAGAATAAAATCATTCTCTTCAGGCCAACCAAACAAGGACACATTAAGATTATCCCCAAGACTATCTCTAGTTTCGAACTCATACGGTTTTTTGGGGAATCCCTGAGTGGAATTTCCTCTGAGTTCAATTCCTATTGACCCGCTGTAATGATTGTGAACACCGCCAAAAGAATTCGGTTCTCCTCCCCCGTTAAAAACAATACCCAAATACGCATCGGTTTTCGGGCTATCCCATATAGATTGATTATTTATTGTTTTTACTATAAGCAAGGGTAAGTTGGAAGTGAAATCCTCAGGTGTTTCAAGCCATACCGGCACAGGTTGTTGTGCTGTATCCGAATTCGGAATCGTTGCCAGGGCATTTGCCTCACTGTTTTGACTAAACAAACACAATGGAAGCATGAGAAATACGAATGAAGCAAAGCGCGTTAGCTTCAATAAAGGGAGGTTCATTATAAATGCTTATTTGCTGCGTCAAGTCCGGACAGTCAGGCTTGTTCAAAAACGCCACAAATATACATGAGAATATTCGGATATTTACGAGCAGCCTAAAATTAGGAAACAGCTTAAAAAACCACCTGTTCCTAAAAAATGCGGAAAATCACCAGCGCATAAATCGCAAAGCGAAGGTATCTTAAAAGTGCCCAAAGCAAATAATGGCTGAACTTGAATTTTATGAGTCCGCAAGCCATACTCACAATCGAATGGGGCAAGGGCAACATGGCTCCCACGAAAACAAGCAGCCCGCCCCATTTCCGCAAATTGATAATGTGTTTGGAGACTTTGACTTCTATGTGGTTCTTGATTGCCGGAATCAGATATAAACGGCTGCCAATATAGTATGAGATAACACCTCCAACATACGACATGGTTGCCAGAATGAACAGGTAAAGCCAAGGAGAAACCGATTTGGCAGCCCAGGCAATAAATATTTCAGGGGGAACAACTCCCAGAATGGTTTCCGACAACAGGAAAAATGTAAAGATGACCAACGGTGAATAGGTTTCCACCAAATTATTGAGCAAGAAATTGAAATCAAGAAAGAAATACTCCAAGCCTATTATTAACAGAACAAAGGCAAGTGTTACCACGCCGCCTTTGATTGAGGTGTCTTTTAAAAAGGAATAAAACTTTGTAATCAAATAGTACCTGTTCAGCAATGCGATTTGCCGGGTTAAACCTCTGCGTATCATGAATTTTGAATATAAGTATTTTATTGTGCCATTTTGTTAATCAACTGATGTATCAGTTCAAAAGGCTTTTCTCCGTTTAATGCAAAACTTTTTGTTTTAAGCTTGACAAAGTCCCGGAATCGAACTGTATAAATTCGATTGCTTTAAAACAAAGTTCTTGCCGGCCTTGTTCAGGGGATTTAAAAATAAAAACCCATGCTTACAAACGAATTATCAGAGTGCCTTTAAAAGGAGAAAAGCAACAAGCATAAAAGCTTATTCGTCAGGATTGATTAGAGGATTTTGGTGGCTGCCAAAATGAAAAAGATAGCAGATTCCAATCGATTGGGAATTCGGGAGATTGGGTTTGGACCTTGCAACAGGAAAAATGAACAAATCCGCTTGCGGTATTTAGCTGCTCGTCTTCGGAAAAATCGAAATTGGAGCTAAGATTATCCTCAGAAGGATTATTTTCGGCAGCTATTTCTACGCAAAAGAACGAATTATTACAATTATAGTACAAACTATAACTCAAAAGCATAATTATAAAAACTGTAAAGCTGAAAAGTATGTTTTTGTGTCTGTAAATCATGCTGCAATATTAGTCATTATTATTCACTAATAGCAACAGACTACGCAGCAAAATTGTCGGCCGTGAGTACCACCCAAAAAGGAATATGGAAGATTTAAATTTCCCCGACAGTTTTTTTGTTTACTTTGGCCCCACCAAAATATTTTTCTATGCCAACCATCCATTTGGAAAAATGCACACAGTGCATGAAATGCGTGAAGGATTGCCCTTCTTCTGCAATAGAAATCGCAACGGGAGTCATCGCTGACAGTTGTATCCATTGCGGGCATTGCGTTGCCATTTGCCCGGAATCGACAATATCTCCCGATTCAGGAGAAATCAGGGCATTGAAACCACTGACTGTAGAGCCTTCCGATTTCCAAAATCTTACCGCAGGTTTACGAAGTATAAGGTACTATCTGAAAAGAGAGGTTCCGGAAGAGCATATTCAGATGCTTATCGAAAACATGAGGCACTATTCATCCGCGAGCAATGCCCGGCCGTTAAGGATAACGGTGGTACGCACCCCGGAAAAAATCCAGCTGCTCAATGACTTAACTGCCGACACTTTGCTGAAAACATTGAGTTTGGTGACCTCTCCCATCATCAGGCCCGTTTTATCGCTAGTTGCCCCCTCGATAAACCTGGCTGGCTTAACGAAGTACAAAGAATCCTTTATCCGGAAGCGGCTCACCAACAGTTCGATGGTTTGTCACCATGCGCCGCTGGCAATGCTTTTCCACGGACCGGTAAGCAAATTCGACATGTCGGAAGCCGACGCATATATCTGGGCAACCCACACCACGCTGCTGGCAAAAACACTGGGATTGGGGAGTTGTTTTATCGGGTTTATTGTGAAAGCAATGGAGCGCAACAAAACGCTGAAGAAAGAAATGGGCATCCCCATAAACCATAAAGTATATGCGGCATTGGTGCTTGGCTACCCGAAGGTGAACTATAAAAGCGAGACTTCCAGGTCAAAGCCGGGATTGGATTTCGTTTAAAATTTATAAATCCTATACCTTTGATGGCAGGGTAAAATGAAACGTACTCCCTTTACCCGGTTTGCTGTCAACCCAGATTTCCCCTCCATGCTTTTGCACGAAGTCCTTGCAAAGAATCAATCCCAAACCGGAACCTCTTTCGTTGGCTGTACCAATGGTAGTCGTTTCCGAATCGATTTTGAACAGACGGTTCTGCATTTCCTCATCGATCCCAACCCCGTTGTCTGAAACGCTTACCTGAACAACCTCATTGCTCACCATGGCATACACCTCCACTTTGCCTCCCGGATGGGTGAATTTGATGGCGTTGGAAATAAGATTCCTCAGAACGGTTTTGAGCATGTTCTGATCCGCACACACAGTAATATCGGCGGATTGAAAGGTTTTAAGGCTAATGTTTTTAATTCTGGCTGAAGAATCCAGCACATCAACCATTTCCTGCATAATGGGATTAAGCTTCTGGGTTGTGGGGGCAAACTCAATCTTGCCTGTTTGAGTGTTCGCCCAAGTCAGTAAATTATCAATTAATGCAGGGATTCGTTTGGCCGAGAAATTGATCTGCTTGGCAAATTCTTCGGATTTCTTGAGATCGTAATTGTAGATGTTCTCGCTCAAAAGTTCCGAATAGCCTAAAATCGCGTTGAACGGGCTACGCAGGTCGTGCGCTATTATCGAAAAAAGCTTGTCTTTTGTATCGTTAAGTTCTTTTAGCTGGGCATTTATTTGCAGCATGCTCTCTTCCGACTGCTTTCGCCTGGTAATATCCCTTACAATAACCTGCCCGGCAGGTTCGCCGTTATAGCTTGTAACCACGGCAATAACCTCCGCGTCAAACGGGGTTCCGTCGATCCGGATGAGCTTTTCTTCCAGGGGAGGAACCGAGACGCCGGATGCGATCAGCTCCATTCTCTCAACCAAAGCTTGAATGGAACTCTCGTGAACAATTGTGAGGACAGGTTTGCCAATCAGTTCCTCAGGCTGGGAACACCCCATGATTCTGAGTCCGGCAGGGTTCACATACACGAATTTCCCTCCCTGGTATATCGCAATACCATTTGGCGAGAGTTCAACCAGTTTGCGATAACGATCCTCGCTCTGCTGCAGTGCTTCCTCTGCAAGCCTGCGCTCGGAGAAATCCCGGAACAGGCACTGGTAGGTCCCATCGGGCATTGCCTTGGAATTCATCTCCACATAAACTTTTTTTCCGTCTTTTCGAAGAATTGTTCTTTCATTCTTTAATGAAACGCCTTCCTTTAAAAGGTCATACCTGAGCGGTTTCAAGTTGATCTCTTCTTGGGTAAATAGATCATTCATATTCATAGACAGCAGTTCCTCCTGTGAATACCCGGTTAGCTCTATTGCTTTTCGGTTAATCCGAATGAAATTCCCGCTTTTATCCCCATAGAAAAAAGCATCCGGAGCAAATTCAATGAGATTGTTGAAGTGTTCGAGCTCGCGTACCTTTTGCAAAAGCAACTCTTCGGAACGCTTCCTTTGGGATATATCCACAACCGTAACGAGACATTTCTGCTCTTCGCCGGAAACAATTCCCTCGATATGAACGAAAAGTGAAGGATTGTCTTTCGATTCCAGTTTCACCTCGCAGGTTTCTTTGACGAGTGTGTCGAAAACCCGGCGTAGAAATCCGTCAAACTCAGCGCGGGTATCAGAAGAGACAAAACTCCTGAAATTCCTGGTTACGAGGGTCGATCGATCTTTTCCGAGCAGACTCGCCCCGCTGAAGTTAACCGAGAAGATTTCACCGTCGGGATTCAGTTGGAAATATCCGGTAAAGGCGAAATCATATAGAGCTGAATATTTTTCGGTTGCAAGAATAGCCTTTTCTCTGGCTAGCTGCAACTCATCTTGCTGCATCTCAAGCTCAATCTGATGTACTTCAAGCTCATGCAGGAGCTTCAGAGTATCGGCTTCATTAATTGCCGCCGGATTCAATGGTGGCATGCCGGCTCTCTTCGCCTCTGCTTTTTTGCGAAGCGACTCATTTTCTGACAAATTCCGCTTTTGCTTTTTCATCACGCTTTTATAATATTTACGCCAATAGCAATTACGCCTAGTAACTCGCCGTTTTCATCCAGAAGTTTGTTGGCCGACCACTCTATGTTCACTTCATTCCCATCCGACACTTTAACATGGCTTTCAAAACGGTTGGGGAAGGTACCGGAAAATAGCTTTTTTATTTCTGTCGATACGGTTATGCGGGAAGCCAAAGGAATAAACAAATCCACAAAGTTCCTGTTAAGAACCTCCTCCCGATTGCGGCCAAATAGCTTTTCGGCTTCGGCATTATATTCAATAACAGAGCCTTCAGACGACAGTCCAAGGATTACACTTGGCACCGCATGAATAAAGGAACGAAGAGTAATCAGCGACTCTTTCAGTGCTCTCTCAAGTTGCTTTGCTTTAGTAATATCCACAAAGGTGATAACCACCCCGTCAATTTTATCCTCGAAAGTGCGATAAGGCATAATTCGTGTGTTAAACCAGCGTCCATCGAAGGTTGAAATTGGTTTCTCAATAAAAACCAATGTACGCAACACTTCACTGGCATCATTATACAATTCGGCATAATCCAAATCGGTAGTCTGGTCTGTAAAAGGTCTGCCAATATCACTCCGTATCAACTTGAAAAGCTTCGTGGCCGGGACGGTGAACTGACGGATTTTCAACTCGCGATCGAGGAAAAGAGTGGCGATTTCAATGCTGTTTAAAAGATTCTTCATGCCGTTGTTGACTATGGATACGTCGTCCACCTTGCTCTGAAGCTCTGCATTCACGGTATGCAACTCTTCGTTCAAACTTTGCATTTCCTCTTTGGAGGTGGTCAGTTCCTCGTTGGTGGATTGCAACTCCTCATTTGTAGACTGCAATTCCTCGTTGGCTGATTTAAGTTCCTCCTGCGAAGTCTGCATCTCCTCACGGGTGCTTTGCAATTCCTCGTTTACGCGTTGAAGTTCCAGCTCAAGTTTGGATTTATGGGATTTATTGGCCGATTTATCCTGTTTCGCCTTGGGTGCAAAAGGCTCATCCTCGGTAACCGCATTGAAAACAATTAGAATTTTGTCTCTCAGCTGGAGAGGCCTCTCAATTTTCTGAAGGGTAACATCCACCAAATGAGACCCTCCGAGGGTGCCAATTCTGACATTAGGCAAGACAATTTTTTCATAGTTCATAACCACTTTCCGGAAAGCCATGCTGAGTTCATTTCTCAAACCTTCACGCGCCATGGCAAAAATGTTCATGTTTGCCTTACCCGCGGCAGGCTCCAGAAACTTTCCGGTGCTACCGGTAATATAAAGGATGTCTCCCTGTGCGGTAACAAGCACACTGGCCGGGGAAAACTGATGAAGCAACAGACTGTCGGTAAGGTTTTGGATGTTGTCGGGAACTATCATAGAGGTTGGCGGTTCAATAATTTCTTGTTTGGGGCGTAGTGCAGAACCCGGGAAATCGAGAAGTTCCTCCGGCTTGGCTGCACCGGTGCGCTGATAGATTTTTAGTTTGGAGTCAACAACGGAAAACAAATCGGAATTTGAGCCATTTGTTTCTGCACTGCCAAGCAGGAGTATGCCATTTTGAGAAAGACTATAATGAAACAGGTTAAGAAGCTTTTTCTGCAGGTTGGTGTCGAGGTAAATCAAGAGGTTGCGACAAGAGAGGACATCCAACTTTGTGAAAGGCGGGTCCTTGATCACATTCTGAGGCGCAAAAACCAACATTTCCCGAATTTCAGAATTAACCCGGTATTGGTTCTCATCGGTTCTGACGAAAAACCGGGCAAGGCGAGCAGTTGACACATCAGAATCGATGTTCGATGGATATAGGGCTTTCCGGGCCCTATCGATAGCATTGCTATCGAGATCGGTTGCGAAAATCTGAAACGACAAGCCCTTGTCTTTAGGGCATTTCTCAAGAGCTTCCTTGAATACCATTGCTAGGGTATAGGCTTCCTCTCCGGTGGAACAGGCTGGAACCCATGCGCGAACGACATATTGATTTGGCAAACCGGCAAAATAATTCGGCAAAACGCTATCTTTCAGATATTCCCAGATAAGGTTATCCCGGAAAAAGCCGGTTACACCAATCAAAAGCTCTTTGAACAGGATATCAACCTCCACAGGATTTTCCTGAAGGTAGCGCACATAGGTCGAAATCTTGCTAATTTGATGAATGCCCATTCTTCGTTCTATCCGCCTATATACAGTGCTTTTTTTATACTGGGAAAAGTCGTTCCCGGACTGGGCACGCAATAGAATAATAATTTTTTCCAGCGCGCTGGAATCCTTCTCGAGTGCTATTTGGGAAGAGATTTTTCGTGTCTGGAAAGCAATCGAAAGGAGGTTTATCGGGAGTTGGTTTGCCGGTGCTACAATATCAACCAATACGGCCTCGATCGCGCT
>CAMAZH010000147.1 GCA_945863035.1 Chitinophaga pinensis
TCCAACGGATTTGCCTCCAGATAGTTCTTGTACTCTGCTTCGCCGGTGGTAACAAAAAGCTGGGATGCGGCCCAGAAAAAGTCCCCTGAAAATTCAGCGTGCCCGTATTCTCCGGTAAAGATATCCTTAGGATTTTTGTATACCACATCAGGATTTTTTGTAGCCCACTTCCAGGCTGATTTAGCCATGGCACTGTATTTCTCCGAGGTCGGAAGATCGATATTCTTCCACACCCTGGATGCCTGGGCAAACATGGCTGCAAAGTTCAGGGATGAAGTGGTTGACTTTCCGACAACAAACCTTTCCGACTGATCCTCCTGCGGCTTCACAAACCCCGAAAAGCCTTTCGACGTGAGCTTAAAAAAAACGCCTCCATCCGCGTCCTGCATGGTTTCAGCCCAGTCGAGTTCGAATTTAATTTCATCAAGAAGATCGGCAGTGCCGTTGCCGCTTTCCGGGATGTTGAGGGAACCGTCGGGTGTGGATAATGGGTAATTCTCATGGAATGTGAGCAAAGTGCTTACCGTAACACCTGCATTTACAATATATTTATTATAATCGCCGGCATCATACCAGCCTTTTGGGGAACTCATTGTGCCGCTTTTTTTGCCGGAGGAGGGATGATAGTAGCACTTGTCGTCGGGATGGGCCAAGGGATGATTGTATTTTCCTGCAAATTGTTCCTCGATGGCAATCGAAGCACGCTGCAGGTAAAAGGCTTTTATGGATGCCTTGAAAACCTCGGAATAAATATCGGAATTGATCTGAAAAGGAAATGAAATTCCCAGATCTTCAATATAAAGCTTATAATCGCCACAGATTTCAAAAGAGCTGAAGTCAGCAATTTTCACAGCTTCACCCGACAGATCCCAAGATCCTTTGTCTTCAAGTTTCCCCGAAAAAACAATGTTCCCAACCAAATTGATGAGTTGAAAATTATTTGATTTGGAATCGACTACAACTACTTTTTTCACCGATTTGGGCAGGTAACCGATTTGATTCAGACGGATATTGTCAGTGCTCTGCTGCTTACTGATATCAACATTTTTGGGAGAGCAATTGACGAGTGCAAATAATAAGGACAAAAGGATAATAGGCAGTGAAAGGTTCTTCATCGAATTGATTTTAGTAGTGTGTTTGGTTCGCAGTTCCTGAATGCGGATTTAAAAATAGACCATATTTAAAGAAGTACAAAGCCTGACGTAATGTTTTTTCGGGGGAGGAATCAAGTATTTACTCTGCACTGGAGAATGCAGTTCGGTTTTGGTTTATTCCAAAGTAATTTTATGACATATGTACTCTCTCGTGGTTAAGTGCTCTTACCTGCGAATGAACCGGAAACGCCCCGTGCATTGCGCTATTGCATAACAAGCTAAAGCAATAGCGCTTTTGGATATAGAATGTTGTTTTCCAGATGCACATGGATGTGCAGATCTTCTTCAAACTCTTGCAGGAGCTTAAGCGACACTGTGTAAGTGTTGCATGCTTCTTCTGGAATCAGATAATTATGGGTCAGAACATTGATCGTATCCATGGCTCCGCCTGCAAACTCGTGCTCGGCCGACATCCGGGCAATTTCCGATGCGATAATGGCTTGTGCTTCCGGATTGTTGCCTTTCAATGCTTCTTTTATTGCAGGGAATAATGCTTCTTCCTCCTTCTGAAGGTGTTGGCGGAGTTCGTCATTTATTTTCGAGAAAAGCGAGGCCACCTCAATAAGTTCAGGGTGGTGCGAGCCATGCACAGTTGCGATTTTTTGAGTGTAAAACACCAACTCCGGCAATGTTTTCAATACGTATTTGTGATGGGTGTTCATAATGTAATCTGCCAGAAATCCCAAATCCCAATCCTTAAAGTTCTGGGATGGGAGAGGGGAGGAGCCTTCGAGTTCCTGCAACTGAAGTATGAGGGCGGCGGGGTCAAGTTCTTTTTCCCGACAGGCGTTTTCGAGAGTCTTACTGCCCCCGCAGCAGAAATCTATTCCTGCATTCTTGAAGATCCCTGCAGCTCTGAAATCCGTTGTAACAATTGCCCCTATGGGGAGTCCGGCGTATTTTCCTGTATCTGTCATGTTGTTGTTTCTTTATAGGTTTGATTGGCAAATATAGACAAATTCAAATAAAAGACAAAAAGGTCCTGTAATAACTTCTCTTTAAACAATGATTCAATTGCTGAAATAATTTAATCCTGTTTTAACTTTTGTTTAATTAAAATGTCGTATGTTTGCGACATTAGAAATTCAATTATGAACAAGTCTGAGAGATTCGAAGATAACCTTCAGGAGCTAGCCCGCTTTGCCAAGGTGATTTCCCACCCGGCGCGGCTGGCAATACTTCAGTATCTCGCTGAAACAAAAACCTGCATATCGGGCGACATTTCCGATTCCTTACCGCTGAGCCGGACTACTGTTTCGCAGCATCTTAAAGAGTTGAGGGATGCGGGTCTGATACAGGGTCAGATTGAAGGTCAGAAGATCAATTATTGCTTGTGCTCGGGGGAGATTTCCCGAAACCTGGAAGTTTTCAGTATCTTTCTGAAAGGAATCAGTGAGGTTAATGTGAGCTGTAAGACAGGGATATCAACTCTAACACAATAATGGAATTAACAATTTAAACGCTATACATTCAAAAATTTTGGGATTATGAAAAAACAACTTGTATTTCTTTTTGCGCTTTTGCTTTCTTCTTTGGCACTGCAGGCCCAGACCCAGCAGGATTCGATCGTTTTTAAGGCCACAACATACGATTATGGCACAATCGTTGAAGGCGGCGACGGGAGCTGTGAATTCGTTTTCACAAATCAGGGAAAGTCCCCTTTGCTGCTGACGAATGTGCATGCTTCCTGTGGATGCACGGCCCCCGAATGGACAAAAGCGCCGATATCCCCCGGAGAAACAGGAGTAATAAAAGTGAAGTACAACACAGCTATTCTTGGTGCGTTCCGGAAGACCATCACGGTTAATTCCACTGCCGCCAACGCTATGGTTGTTTTAAATATTTCAGGAACAGTTACTCCAAAAATATAATAAATTTTCATGAAGGTATTAATTCTTTGCACCGGCAACAGTTGTCGGAGTCAGATGGCTCATGGCTTTTTGCAGAGCTTCGATGATGAACTTGAGGTTAGCTCTGCAGGGACCGAGGCATCGGGCAGGCTCAATGAAAAGGCCGTTATTGTTATGAAAGAGGTGGGCGTCGATATCTCTCATCACACCTCCGATTCGGTGGATAAGTACCTTGGAGAGGAATGGGATTATGTTATTACCGTCTGCGGAGGAGCAAACGAGGCCTGTCCGGCATTTGTTGGTAAGGTCAAACACCGCTTGCATATCGGTTTCGATGACCCTTCCCATGTTACCGGATCTGACGAATATATTTGGAGCGAGTTCAGAAGAGTGAGAGATTTGATAAAAGAGGAGTTTTATCAATTATATATGACTTCGATACGGGATAAAAGGTAAACCTGGTTATTTTTCGATCTGTTTCCAAAATAGCCCAAATTAAATGTTAGCAAATCGAACAAATCTGTGAATCGGTGGGAATTTTTCATGAATAATTGAAGGTTAATATAAAGGAAATGAAAGCAGAAAATCTAAAACTAATTGTAAAGGAGAAGTACAGCGAAATTGCAGAGAACTCAGGTTCCTCTTGTTGCAGCGATTCGGGTTGCTGCTCATCACCGGAGTATAGTATGATGAACGGCAATTATGCGGTTCTCGATGGTTACAACCCCGATGCCGATCTGGGGCTGGGTTGCGGATTGCCCACCGAGTTTGCCCGGATCAGGAAAGGGGATACGGTTGTTGATCTGGGTTCAGGTGCAGGAAACGATTGCTTCGTAGCGAGGGCACTGACGGGCGAAAACGGTTATGTTATCGGCGTTGACATGACCGAAGCCATGGTGGAAAAAGCCCGTGTGAACAATCAGAAACTCGGGTTCGAAAATATTGAGTTCCGTCTGGGTGATATCGAGGATTTACCGGTGGATGACAATTCGGTAGATGTGGTAATCAGTAATTGCGTTTTGAATCTTGTGCCCGATAAGGGTAAGGCCTTTGGCGAGATTTTCAGGATAATGAAACCGGGGGCACACCTTTCGGTTTCTGACATCGTTCTGAAGGGCGAATTGCCCGATAAAATCCGTCAGGCTGCAGAGATGTATGCCGGCTGCGTATCCGGGGCACTGCAGATCGATGAGTATCTGAAGATTCTCAGGGAGAGCCAAATGGCAAACATCAAAATACAGAAAGAGAAACTCATAACCTTACCCGACAACCTGTTGCTAAAGTTCCTCAGCCAAGAGGAATTATATGAATATAAAAAGTCGGAAAGGGGTATTTACAGTATTACCGTTTACGCTGAAAAACTTTAAATAACGAGCAATTATGCAAGCAAAGAAACGCATCGGGGTTTTCGAAAAGTACCTGAGCATCTGGGTGGCATTGTGTATTGCCGGTGGCATCTTAATCGGAACTGTAGCCGGGGATGGGATGCAGTGGCTCAGTAAGATGGAGATCAACAAGGTAAATATCCCCATAGCTGTTCTGATTTGGCTTATGATTTATCCGATGATGCTGCAAATCGATTTCTCGGGATTGAAGAAGGTGCGAAAGAACCCCAGGGGCCTCGTCCTTACCGTTGTTGTGAACTGGCTTATCAAACCCTTTACCATGGCTTTCTTCGCCTGGATTTTCTTTTCTAAGATTTATGCAGCTTATATATCCCCCGAAATGGCAGGCGAATATATTGCCGGTGCAATTTTGCTGGGAGCAGCGCCTTGCACTGCTATGGTTTTCGTCTGGAGTTACCTTACCGATGGGGATCCAACCTATACTCTGGTGCAGGTTTCAATCAACGACCTGATCATTCTGGTTGCCTTTGTACCCATTGTGGGGCTTCTTCTGGGGATTACCAACATCACCATCCCCTACAACACGCTTGTATCGAGTATTGTGATATTTGTGGTTATTCCGTTGGTTGCGGGATATATCACAAGCCGGGTGCTCATCCGGAAAAAGGGCGAGGAATGGTTTAAGGGCGTTTTCCTGCCCAAACTGAAACCTGTCAGCATCATTGCCCTTCTGCTCACATTGGTTTTACTTTTTGCTTTTCAGGGGCCGAACATCATCAACAACCCTCTCATTATCCTTCTGGCTGCAATTCCCCTGGTGATACAGACGTATTTTATTTTCTTTGTCACTTGGTTTTCCGGCAGGAGATTGAAACTGCCTCATTCGATCTGTTCACCCGCTTCCATGATCGGAGCCAGCAACTTCTTCGAATTGTCGGTTGCCGTGGCGATTGCCCTCTTCGGCCTGCAGAGTCCCGCCGCCCTGGTAACGGTTGTGGGCGTTCTGGTTGAAGTGCCGGTAATGCTGTCACTCGTCGCCCTGGCAAACCGCTGGAAATACTAGCCTCAAAAGCGTGAGGACGTGACGGAGTGATGTCGTGACGGAGTGATGTCGTGACGGGCGCTGCCCTGAGCTTGTCGAAGGGGTGACGTCGCAATTAAAAAATCTGTGGCAACAAAATCTGTGGCAAGTATCTTCGATTGTGAGGACGTGACGGGGTTACGGGGTTACGAGGTGACGGGGTGACGGCGTGATGTCGTTCAAGTTACCACGTTCTCCGAAGCTTCAGTGAAAGCCGAAATTTGACATTTTCCATTTGCATTTTGCATTTTGACTTGGTGTGATGAGGTGACGGGGTGATGACGTGATGTCGTTCGCATTACCATGTTCTCCAAAGCTTCAGCGAAAGCCGAAATTTGACATTTTCCATTTGCATTTTGCATTTTGACTTTTCTCTCATGACGTGTCAGCAAATAATACCTGATCAACAAATTTGCCAAACCCCTTTCAGGGGGCCGGGGGCAGTGGCAGGTAAAAATACCCAAATAAAAATAAGTATATCTGGCAAAATTTTCAGGTGCTTCACTCTTTAGAGTTCGTTTGCTGGAACCTATATTTGATACTCTGAAACAAGATATTCTCTCTGCTGAAAATCAATCCTCAGGGGAGAGGTTAAATTAAATCTAAAACGAATGAGTACAGAAAACAACAAAGTGCAAACCTATCTGTCATTTAAAATGAGCGAGGAATTGTTTGCAATCAATGTTTCCAAAGTCATCAATATTTTGGAAATGCGGCATATTACAAAGGTGCCCAAAACACCTACCTATATGAAGGGGGTTATTAACCTCAGGGGAACCGTGCTACCCGTGGTGGATCTTAGAATCAAATTTGGCCTGCCCGAAGCGGAGAACACAGTCGACACAAGTATTATCGTCCTCAACATCGAAAAGGAGGGCGAGACGCTTATGCTGGGAACTCTTGTTGATGCCGTTCGTGAAGTATTGGAGCTAAAGGACGAGGAAATTGCCCCTTCACCCAGCATCGGCACGAAATACAATTCCGGATTTATCCAGGGAATGTACCGAATGGACGAGCATTTCATTATGATTCTCGATATCGATAAAGTCTTTTCAATTGACGACATTATTGACGTAAAGGACCATGCTCTTCAAAAATCCACTGAAACAATTCAATAATAAATAAAACAACTATTCATAATACTAAATTAAAAAGGAGAACTTAAAATGTTAAAAAAATTAACAATCAGGAATAAATTGCTGTTTGGTTTTATTATGATAGCAATTATCGCAGGAGTAATAGGATTTACAGGAATTACTCAAATGAAAAAAATTGATAATGCAGATACTTTATTATATGAAACGGTTGCAGTTCCGTTAGGCTACAGCGTTGAAATAGCTACATATTTCCAAAGAATCCGTGTGAATGTGCGCGATGCAATCTCAGCCGAAACCATTGAAGATCAAAAGAGATTTATTGACAGAATCAGCGAATTAGATGTGTTGTACGATGAAGTGTTGAAAAAATACGAGGGGACACTAATTGATGAGGAAGATAAAAAAAACTTCGATGAGGTTCTAGCTGCAAAAGCAGATTACCTTGGTCATATTCCGGAAATTAAAAGCCTATTGCTAGCGTCTGACGTTCAAGGAGCTTACGCAGTTATGCGTGGCTCAGGAAAAGAGGCCAACGACCGCTTGCAAGAAGCACTTGATGTGATGGTTAAATATAATATTACTACGGGATCCAAAATTGCTGCCGACAATACAAGTTTAGCAAATAGTTCCACTACTATCCTACTTGTAATTATTGGTATTGCTGTGGTTATTGCCTTAGTTATTGCCTTTGTTATCGCAGGTAATGTGCAATCCATTATTCAATCACTTGTTTCACAGGCCAAAATGCTGGCGGATGCTGCCATCGGCGGTAAGCTCGACACCCGTGGCGATCCCGAAAAGGTAAACTTCGAGGTGAGGGAAATTATCATAGGGGTAAACCGCACCCTCGATGCGGTAATCGGCCCTTTGAACGTTGCGGCCGAGTATGTCGACCGTATTTCCAAAGGCGACATTCCCCCCAGGATCACCGACAACTACAGCGGTGACTTCAATGAGATCAAGAACAACCTGAACATGTGCATCGATGCAATCAACGAGCTTGTTACCGATGCCAACACCTTGGCAGTTGCCGCCAACGAGGGCAAGTTGGATGTGCGCGCTGACGCGTCGAAGCACGGTGGTGATTTCGCGAAAATCGTTTCGGGAGTAAACAACACTTTGGATGCAGTTATTGGCCCGTTGAACGTTGCTGCCGAGTATGTCGACCGGATTTCAAAGGGCGATATCCCTGCTAAAATATCTGACACGTACCACGGCGACTTCAACGAGATCAAGAACAACCTGAACAACTGTATCGATGCTGTGAATCTTCTTGTCACCGATGCCAACATGCTTGCAGTTGCAGCGGTTGAAGGCAAACTTGCCACACGTGCTGACGCCTCAAAACATAGCGGCGACTTTGCCAAAATAGTGAACGGGGTAAACCATACGCTTGATGCGGTAATCGGACCTTTGAACGTGGCAGCCGAATATGTCGACAAGATATCAAAGGGGAACATTCCTGCCAGGATAACGGATAACTATAATGGTGACTTCAATACAATCAAAGATAACCTCAACACATGTATCGATGCAGTTAACCTGTTGGTGGGCGATGCCAACATGCTGGCATTGGCTGCGGTAGACGGAAGGCTGGCTACCCGCGCCGACGCATCAAGGCATGGTGGCGACTTCGGAAAAATCGTAACAGGTGTCAACAGCACGCTCGACGCGGTTATCGGTCCGTTGAATGTTGCGGCCGACTATGTCGACCGGATTTCAAAGGGCGATATGCCCGAGGTGATCACCGACAGTTACAACGGCGACTTCAACAACATCAAGAACAACCTGAACGTGATGATCGTTTCGCTGAACGACATTATCGGCAAAGCCAGGCTTGTAGCCGGGGGCGACCTCACGGTTGATCTGAAGAAGCGTTCGGAGAACGACGAGCTTATGCAGTCGCTCACCGACATGGTAAAGGCCACGGCCAACATCATCTCGGAGTTCCAGACTGCCGCCAACAACATCTCGGCCTCGAGCCAGCAGATGAGCTCCACCTCTCAGCAGATGAGCCAGGGTGCCACCGAGCAGGCCTCTTCGGCCGAGGAGGTATCCTCGTCGATGGAGGAGATGGCAGCCAACATACAGCAGAACACCGACAACGCGCAGCAGACCGAGAAGATCGCGATCAATGCGGCCGAAGGCATCAACAGCGTGAACAACGCAGCGGGCGAAACGCTCAAGTACATGCAGGACATTGCCGAGAAGGTATCGATCATCGGCGAGATTGCCCGCCAGACGAACATTCTTGCGCTCAACGCGGCTGTAGAGGCTGCCAGGGCAGGGGAGCACGGCAAGGGCTTTGCAGTGGTAGCGGCAGAGGTGAGGAAACTTGCCGAGCGCAGCCAGGTGGCAGCGGTGGAGATCGACCTGCTGACCAAGAACAGCGTGAAGGCCACCGACGAGTCGGGCAGATTACTTGCAGCAATAGCTCCGGAGATCGGCAAGACGGCCAAGCTGGTGCAGGAGATCGCAGCGGCAAGCATCGAGCAGAACTCAGGTGCCGACCAGGTGAACAACGCCATACAACAGCTCAACCAGGTTACGCAGCAGAACGCGGCGGCCTCGGAAGAGATGGCCACCAGCTCCGAGGAACTGGCCGGACAGGCAGAAGCTTTGCTGGAGATGATCTCGTTCTTCAAACTGGAGAAAGACTCTCATCACCAACAGCAGGCAGCCAAAAAGCAGGTACAGGCAACACAGAAACCCGAAACCCGCAACGGAAACCGGAT
>CAMAZH010000148.1 GCA_945863035.1 Chitinophaga pinensis
AAGGAACAGTTTTATATCGGATGGACAGCTCCCGGAGAATGGACAAAATACACGGTTAATGTAGCAAAATCGGGTACCTACCAGGTAGGGATCATGTATACCGCAAATCAGAATGCAAAGATTTCCCTAGCGGTAAACGACATCGACCAAACCGGGCCGATTGCAATCCCTTCAACCTTTGTGCAGGCCGACAGTCTTAGCTGGAGGCAATGGCACCACTGGAACTATATCGATTCTATTTCCAGCATTGAATTAGACAAAGGCCGCCACACAGTCACCCTGCATACCGTGGAAATCGGGTGGATGAACTACGACTTTGTTAACTTTGCGCTAGTGCCCTGATAAAGTCAACTAATTTATTCAAAATATTCGATCTCGCGCCGGGTTAGCAATTTGACTTCGCCATCGTCACCTATAGACTCAATCCAGTTTTTGTTTTCGTCGTAACTGAAGGAATAAACGGAAACTGTTTCATCGCCTGATTGGTTTATCATCAGCTGCTTTTCCATAGAACCATGATCGTTATAAAAAAACTGCTGCTCAAATGTCTTTACCCCTTCTTCATTAAAAAACTTATATCCTGTCCTTTGGTTATTGTCGTTATATGACAGCTCGTATTGGGTGGGCTTGGGTCTTTTGGAATTCGTAATAACCAGGCTAAGCATATTTCCCATTTCATCGTTTTTCACATCCACAAAATAAAGTAGGGAATCATTGGTTGAAAAAACCTCAAACTTTTCAATTCTTCCCTCAGAGTCATAATAAATCTTCTGGAAATTTACGAAAGAGTCATTTTTGAAATAGTCCACCTTAACAATCTTTCGATTCCTGATGGTTGATTTGTTTGAGCTTATAACCTTATTGTTTTCATCGACTTCGTCGCATTGAATCAACAATCCATCTTTATTGAATGTCGCGATGAAATCATAGGTCCACTCAATACTGTCCCGATCAGAAACAGTAAGAGGGACATCGGCAACAATGCCACCATTGACATCCCTGGTTTTATATGTCTTTTCAACAAGTTTTTTTATTCGGCCATTCAGGTTTTCAGGAAACAGCGCATAGGGAGTGTGCATTCCTATCTCGGTTGTATAAATCTGCTTCTTGTCGGAAGCACATCCTACCAGCAGGAACAGGATAAAAACAAAACTCATTGGCGTTTTCATGATGGTGTTGTGTTGGTTATTCAACAAAGTTAAAACCTTAAATCCCAGATGTCAAGGAAAAAAAAACAACTGAGGGGCACATTGCGGAATGCAGGCAGAGACAATAACACCGAACCCGATGTGCCCGAATGTGATTTACAGCTATCGTAATCCCCGGATCGTGATGCCAAAAGTGCACTTTCCAGGTTCATTTCAAGAATATCTTACACATCTCTTCCTCGGGAAATAATTTTGTTTTAAATTGTACACTCTTTATAACTAAAAACCAAAAATTATGGCTAACGAATCTTTTAATTTCAATGCTTTTGTTCAGGAATCCAAAGATTGTTTATTGAAGCCGAAGGAATACTTCGCAACAATGAAAACAACAGGCGGATTAAGCGAGCCGGTTATTAAAGCGCTTATTTACGGAGTTATTTCCGGTGCTTTATCGCTTTTATGGAGTGTGCTTAATTTGAGTGCCGTTGGAGGTGGCATGTTCGGCGGTGCGGTGGGTATCATGGTATTTATCTGGGCCGTAATAGGCGCTGTGGTCGGCCTTTTTATCGGTGCGGTTATCATGCTGATTATTTCGGCCATCTGCAAAGGCAACACCGATTTTGAAGCCAATGCCCGCGTTGTTGCCGCATTCATGGTATTAATGCCGATCCGGTCAGCTCTGGGTTTTATGTATAGCATTAACTTTTCTCTGGCTATCCTGGCAGGAGCACTGGTAAGCCTATATGGCATTTACCTGCTGTATCACGCCTTGATCCAAACCCTTAAGGCCAACGAGGGTACCTCAAAGGTTGTATCGTACATTCTGGCTGGCCTCATGGTGTTGTTTATTATTTCCGGGCTTTTCGCCAAACGCGCGGCTAAAGGCTTTCTGAACAACCTGGAAGATAAAGGTGTCGTTGACGAGTATTCCAACAAATACCTGAAAGAAATGGAAAAAGCAGCCAAAAAATTTGAAGAGGCCGCAGATGAAGCAAAAGAAGAGTTTGATGAGGATATGGAAAAAGAAGCCCAGGAAGCAGAAGAAGATACCGCAACCGAATAAACAAAAAAGTAAAACTTATTTCCCCATAAACCGGAATATGCTGTAATCCCTGCGGGAATTCAAAAAACCCATATGGCGCAGCAAATTCCGGTTTGTTTTTTTGGGTGCAAACAGTGTTGAAATGACACGACAGAGGTTCTGGATCTATAAGCCCTGAGAATGCTCCAAACTTTCTGACGGAGAGGGTTACAGTTCCTGTATGCGGATATTTCTGAATTGAACCAGACTCGGCGGGCTCACCCACTCCCCGTTACTTTTGTTGCCATGATGCTGCAGACCGATAGCACCAGCTGCCGGAAGCCCGGGAAGAGCAGCGTTTTCAATCACGCTCATTCCGTTAAGCTCAACAGATAAGACATTCCCAATCACAGTGATTTTAAAGCTGTTCCACTCCCCGATGTTTTTATCGGCATTGAGTTTGGGCGTTACCCATGCCCTTACATCAGCCGGCATAGAGCCATCCATGCGATAACCATATACCTCGCCCGACCCTACCGGCCAGCACCAGATATTTACCTGCGACTTATCCTGCCCTCTGAGTAGAATGCCGGAATCCGAATCGGGAACCACCATTCTGATCTCCTTGCCGTTTTCATCCAGCTTATGCATACCATTGGGCAGAATCACCGGAACTCCCGGGTTTTTGTAAGGGGTTGCTTTTATACGCCAGTCGATGTATAGAACAAAATCATTATATTCTTTCTCTGTCCAAAGGTTCTTATCAACAGAAGCTTCACTCTCCGCATCATAGTCGATAACTCCATCAACGATTTTCCAGTGGCCGTTGTCGCCAGAAGGCAACCTCCAATTCGAAAAATCCTTTCCGTTGAAAATAGAAACCATTTCATCCTTCAGACTTTTATCGCTTTGTGCCATGCAAGTGTTGAAACCCAGACCAACAAAAAATACCATCAGTAAAGCTGCGTTTTTCATTTTCAAGAATATTAGTACCAATCCGTTTGGTGTAATAAAACATCCACTCATCAAATGCATTAAAGCATTCAATAAGTTGAAAGATCAGGCTGACATTTCAGCCAATGTCAAGAAGGTAAATCCAGATCAAAACTGAGTCCCGAAACACATAAACCCACTTATTTCTTTTTTGCCACAGGCTTTTTTGCCACAGGCTTTTTAACCTCAGCTGTTTTTGCCCCGGCTTTTTTCGCCCCGGCTTTTTTTGCCCCGGCTTTTACAAGTTTCTCAGCCTTATGCCAATCGTCGTCAGCAGAACCATGCTCGCCGCGCACAACTCTGGCATTATAAATCTCTTCCGCCTTCATGCGAATAAGCATTTCAATATCCGTTTTTTTTGCTGCCGGAGCCTTCTTTGCAGGAGCTGCCTTTACTGCAGGCGCAGCTTTTTTCGCCTTAGCGCTAACTTCAGTTTTCTTTGTTGCCATATACTTACTGGTTTAAAATTCAAATTAAATCAAAATAAAAATACTCAAATAAAATATAATTCCAACCTTCAGAACCCCAATTTTGTTGGCAGATGAAAATAACCTGAGCTGCGGTTTATTACAGTTATGGTTTACAACACATTCCTGTCTTTCAAACTTCCCATTCCCGGGAATTAACTGCCTGATATTGTGAACACAACAAGCCAAAGCTATTTTTCGTGCCGTTCGGGTTGGAAAAACACATCTTGACATTTATTCTAATTCTTTGTAATTTTTTACAAAAATAGTAAGCCATGGAAACCAAAAGAATTTTTGAAGCGCGTGGGATTATAATTAAAGAGGAGTCGGTAAAATCCCTTGAATCCAATATTCTTGAAAATACAATGGTTCTCGAAAACACAGATGCATTTCCCGGGTATTTTGGGAAAAACCTCCCGGACACAAGCAAACCGAGATCGCTTTTCATAATTCTCGACAAGAAGTACGACGAGTTTTTCATCGCGCGAACACTTAAGAACATAGGCAATAAGATGAAGCGGAATTGTGATTCTTCTTATGGAGACCTCTTTATCAACGGCACGTTTTTCTATTGCATCAGGATAAAAAACCTCGACTGCTTCCCATCGGTAATGGTCATTCAGAAAGGATTGTCGGATGCGGGCATCGGGCTGATGAAGCATTACAATACGGATAGTCTGGCACTTATTCGTATACACAAGAGCTTCCTTATCGAACCGTTTTGCGAAGGCGTTTTTACTGACCTTTCCGAACCCGATCACTACTACTTCAACATACAATCGGAACTTAAATGGGACGCGTTTAAGCGCATAACCTTCCAGGTAAAAAACAACATGGACAATAACATTTTCGACGCTGCCCTGGGTTCCATCTGGAGAATTGAGGGTTTGCAGGACGTGGTTCGCATTTATGATAAAAAAATCGATGCCAGCCGCATTACTATGATAAGAAATAAGTATATGACTGAAATAAGCCATTTTATAGTACTTTGAGAACTTCTCCACAAGGAATGCCTAAGCATGGATTACAGGGAATGTTAGATTCCGGAACGCTTCTATGGTAAACGAATTACGATTTGCCTGATTTTCCATTATCTTTAGGGATTAATTTTAATGGCAAACCAGATGCTTACAGTTATTTCCCACCCGCTGATCACCCATAAACTCACACAATTGCGCAGGAAAGAGACCGGGACAAAGGATTTCCGCGAAACCCTCGATGAAATCGCCGGCCTGATGGCCTACGAAATTACCCGCGACATCCCCCTGAAAGACGTAACAATCGAAACTCCCATCTGCTACACCAACACCCAGGAACTCGCTACCGATATCGTATTGGTTCCCGTGCTTCGCGCAGGTCTGGGCATGGTAGACGGCATCTCCAACCTCGTTCCCACTGCAAAAGTCGGCCATATCGGGCTTTACCGTGATCACGAAACCCTTAAGCCCATGAGCTATTATGCCAAATTCCCTTCCAACCTTCCACGGGCAGTGGTTATGATTCTCGACCCTATGCTTGCTACCGGGGGAAGTGCCAGCGCAGCAATAAACATGGTGAAATCGGCCGGTGCCAAAGTTATCAAACTGGTTTGCGTGGTAGGTGCTCCCGAGGGAGTAAAACGAATCGAATCCGATCACCCGGACGTCAATATTTACATCTCCGCCCTCGACGAAAAACTTAACGAACTGGGCTATATTGTACCGGGATTGGGCGATGCCGGCGACAGGCTTTTCGGAACGAAATAATATTTTCTTAACCATGCAAAACACACAGAACCCATGGAGAGCCGAAGATTCTGCTCTTCTGAAAACTCTGAATTCCCCTTTCAAAATCCAGGAATTCCTCGACAGCTGCGAGTACAACTCCACCACAGAAACCCGATCGCCCCAATACGTCCTGAAACATAAGCGGGCACACTGCCTTGAAGGTGCGCTCTTTGCCGCTGCCTGTCTGGAATACAACGGCATGCAGCCATTGGTACTCGATTTACAGGCATACAACGACGACGATCATGTAATTGCGGTTTTTAAGCAAAGGGGAAACTGGGGTGCCATCGCAAAATCGAACTTCACCACCCTCCGCTACCGCGAGCCCGTGTACCGCAGTCTGCGCGAACTGGCGATGTCGTATTTCGATTTCTACTTCAACACAATAGGCGACAAATCCCTGCGAGCGTACTCACTGCCTCACAACCTGAACCGTTTCAATGCAATGGAATGGAGAACAACAAATAACGATCTCGAAGACATTGGCTACTACCTCGATAAGGTTAAACATTTCCCCCTCATCGATCCCAATCACATTCAGTTCCTCACCAAAGCCACTCCCCTGCTGCTCGAATCCTCCATGATGGGGTCCAATCCCGCCGGGCTCTTCACCCCGGGCTCAAAGAAAAAAACAAAAGACTGAACTTTTTGGGTTTTGGCAATTCCGGAATTGCAGGTAGCTTCCTATTTATTTTTTTTCGGGGGATTTGCCTCACTCACGTACTCAAATATCTTTTCAATTACCTCAAGCCCTGCCCTGAGGCTCGAATCATGACAGATTAGGTTTCCTCCCCTGTCGAAAAGATCCAGAACAATTTCGGAGTCTACGCTTTCTTTTATCCTTCGCGACATGTCGCCCGAAACCGGGGCGATCAATTCCCCAAAAGTGTTTTTCACCGCTTTGATCTTGAGGATCGAGCTGTGGTTCTCCAGAGTTATATCCACAGAATCAACGGAATGGTTTAAACTGATCATTTTGGAATTATTATAACTGCTGAACAGATAGAACTTTTTGTTTACGTATAGAAACGCGATGAAACCCACAAAAAACTTACCCATCCAGGGTATCTTGGCAACCGAAAAATTAAAGGACGTGTTGTGATCGGCAAAATTGTTGGCCTGCATCCATATCCAGGCTTCCGGAAACGATGTGCCCCAATCTTTTTCAATATATCCTTTCCCTTGGGAGAAGTCAACAGAATTTCCATTTATCTCTATTTCCCCTTCAATGTCATGGTTTACCGAAACGATCCCGTGCTTGCACTCCATGAAAGGGATAAACGAATACCAGCCCATGATTCCGGGAGAAAAAAGCCTTTTCGGATACTTCACACTATTTCGGTAGGCAAGACGACCCTTAACCTGAATCCCGTCCTTGTCGATATTCAGATCGATGTGACTCCCGGTAAAAACAGATTTCCCCACACGTACAGCAAAGCTTTTCTTATCCCACGAAAACTCCTTGAGAGAATAGGTAAGATAATCCGTTTTCCCAGTAATTCCATTTATTATCTGTATGAAGGAATGCGGATTGTTTCCGGTTAGCGACACCCCGGGAATAAAGGAATATACATGCTCCAGATCTTTGGAAACATGTTTGAAGTACCATCCCTCGAAATAATTTTTCTTGCTAAGATTCCCCTGAAATACTTCAGGCCTGTAAACCGATATACTCATGGCAGCAATGTATTTGTTAGAAACCGGATCGTATTTGAATCTCCGACCGGAAAAAAGACATCAAGTTATTTGTAAATGTAGCATTATAACCTATATTGAGCCCTGGATGTTCATTAATTTCCATTGGATGATTGGGCAATGGCATTCTATTTGTAGATTTGAAAATCCAAAAATCCGTAACCATGAAGAAATTCTTGTTCCTTATTGTTTTCATCGGGAGTACAGTGAGTGCCGCTAACGCAGCAGAAATCCGCTTTCAGGCCCAAAGGCCGGCAATTATAAATATTCCTTCACACATCCAGTCCGTAGCAATAATCGACCGCTCCGTGCAGACCGCGGAATCGCGTAATAAAATTGAGGAGGGACTTACCGGGGAGTTGTTCGGGGGAGACAAAATCGCTTCACAGTATGCAATTGACGGTCTAATTGAGATGTTACAGAATTCTGACAGGTACACCGTTGTCAGAACCCAAAAAACCCTTCTAAAGGAAGGTTCGTCCAGAGAATTCACAGCTCCTCTGAGTTGGGAGGAAATAAACAAATTGTGCGATGAGTTTAAGGTTGATGCTATTATCAGCCTTGAATTATTCGATAGCGACTATATAATCCCCACCAGCGTGGCATCTGTTTCTGTGGGATTCAGGATTTACGACCCCAAAGAGCAGCAAATACTTGATCAGAACGTTTTCAGACATGAGATTGTTTGGGGAGGACAGGTAAATTCGATTGCCGGTGCCATCAACCGGATTACCGAAAAGAACAAAGCAATCCGCCAGGTCAGTTATGATGCAGGACACATCTACGGCCAGAGGATAGCACCCTCATGGTACACCATTGTAAGACTATATTACAAAAAAGGAAAGCGCGATCAGAATCTCAAAGCAGGGGCCCGAATGATGGAAGTTAACGACTGGGAAGCGGCCATCGAGCTTTTAAACGAAACCGTTGAAAGCGGAAAGCGAAAAGCCAAAGGCAGGGCTGCTCATAATCTGGCTGTGATTTATGAGATAAAACAGGACCTTCCGGAAGCCAAAAAGTGGGCCCAGGCCGCCTGGGGAAAATACAACAACAAAGACTCCCGCAATTACGCTTATATTCTTGGGGAACGGATAAGTGAACAGGAAGTACTGAAAGGGCAGACAGGAAACTGAACAGTTTTTTCATCCCACCCTAAAAAATCAAATAAATCTTCATAGTTTTGTTGTCCGATAACATTTTAAGACATTTCTTACAAAACAAATAAAATGAGCAGCTTAAAAATTGATATTACAAAGGTTTACGGATTTGTTCCGGAATCTGAAATTTTCGCTTCAGAGTCGAAGATTAAAGAACAGGTAAAAAAACTATACAATAAATCCGGTGAAGGAAGCGATTTCGTGGGATGGCTGGACCTCCCCTCAAAATTTCCCGGTGAGTTGATCACAGATATCGAGAATACCGCTGAGAAACTCAGAAAAAATATTGATATACTCGTAGTTGTGGGTATTGGCGGTTCCTATCTTGGCGCAAAAGCCATTATTGATGCGCTAAGCAACAATTTTGCCTGGATGCAGCAGCAAAAGGGCAATCCGCAGGTTGTTTTTGCCGGCCAGAATATCGGTGAGGACTATATCACTGAACTCCTGGAGGTTCTCGACCATAAGAGCTATGGCATCGCCGTAATTTCAAAGAGTGGCACAACCACCGAGCCCGCCCTTGCATTCCGGATTCTGAAAACCCATCTTGAGAAAAAGGTAGGTAAAGAGACTGCAAAGGAGAGGATTATTGCAATTACTGACGAATCGAAAGGTGCACTCCGGAAAATGGCAGATCTGGAAGGTTACAAGACATTTATTATTTCGGATGACATCGGGGGAAGGTTCTCCGTATTAACCCCGGTAGGACTTCTTCCAATTGCAGTTGCC
>CAMAZH010000149.1 GCA_945863035.1 Chitinophaga pinensis
AATACCGCTTTCGCCCGAACCTTTACAACCATCGGAACCTTTGTTCCTGCAGGATCCATTGCTTACTGGAATTTTGAGGATAATGCAAACGACCAGGTTGGAAGCATGAATCCAAAATCAGATGGTATTGTTGATATTTCCTACGCAGCTTCCCGAAACGCATCGGCAGGTAAGGCAGCAGAATTTAACGGCACAACTAGTATTATTGAGTATGCCAATGGTGATGCGCTGGTTGACACGGAAGACTTTACATTAAGTCTTTGGGTTAAGGCAATGGAAGCAGGACATGGTCATTTTGTTATCGGACTGGGTGCGTTCTATGGCTTTCAGATAGAGATAGCTGGCTCTTTTAAAGAATTCAAGATGCCGGTAATGTTTGAGTTGGAAGATGGATCCACTGCAACAGGTGGTGATTTGGTTTACAACGGTGATGGTAAAACCAAAGACAACGGCGGATATATCGGCACAACCTTTAACAAGGAAAATGCAGCTCTTGATGCCAGTCTTAAAGAAAAATGGGCTCATATAACCTATGTTTACAATAATGGAACCCGGGAAAGAAGCTTTTATCTGAATGGAGAACTCATTAAAACTCAGGACCATAATTTATTTGCAAGCGCAGAAGGTGTACCTGACATCATTTCAAAAAGTGTAGGACTTAAGTATGGCGGCAGTGAACCGGATGTAAAGAATGAATTGGCTTTTGGATTTATTCAATCCCGGGGAGGTGTTATGTGGGACAATGAGCCTTGGGGCGGTTATGAGCAGCCTGGAGCTAATCATTTCAAGGGAATGCTCGACGACGTGAGAATCTTCCACAAACCACTTACAGCAACCGAAATTGGTTTGATGTATAATTCCGAGAAACCATAAGTATTTAATTCATCTGATATTGGGAGGATTCTTCTCACTTGAATCCTCCCAATTCAAAAAACCAATGCCTCTTGAAACGAATCCTGTTTATATTGAGTCTTGCAATTGCTCTGCTTTCAACAGTCGGCTGCAATAAAGACAAGCCCGACGAGGGTAACGATCCGGGAATTATCCAGATTCTAAAGGTTAAAAACGGAACGGTAAATCTGAGCGCCTTGGAAAAGACAAGCGGACTTGATGTAAATCAGAGCTTTTTGATTACATTCAACAGCAGCCTTGACACGAATACCGTAAAAATGAATGTTGCGATCCGTACGGACGACAACTCCCTTGTTAATTGCCAATATTCCTACGAAGACGATCTAAGGACCATTGTTTTGTCGCCATTGGCTGATCTCGATTTCTCATCAGATTACTCCCTGGCAATTAGTGCAAATATCAAAGGAAAAAACAAAGAAACTTTTTCAGGGATTACCTATTTGTTTGCCACCCGCACAGGCATCTTGAAGGTGGAGACAATAACTCTTAACGGGGCAAGCTTCAAACCTCCCGTTACCCTTAAAGACATTGCCCTGAAGAATTCCACAATTGTTATCGACTTCTCACAGGCACTTAACCCCCTGACTTTTCAAGCCGCCTTTAGCTTGTCAGGCTCTCCAACGTTAAACTATTCCCTTTCCAATGAAAACCGGAGAGTAACTATTACCATTCAATCGGAATTGTCTGGCTATTCCCGATACTCCTTTCTCATCTCCTCAGGACTTGTTTCGGCCAATGGGCTAGCATTTGAAGGCTTTTCGAACGCCTTTTACACAGCAATTGATGAAACGCCCAAATTTCCGCTTATAACGGACGAAGAACTCCTTACCCTTGTTCAGGAGCAGACTTTCAAATTCTATTGGGATTACGCGCATCCTTCCTGCGGCATGTCGCGCGAAAGATACGGATCCGGCGATATCGTTACCATTGGAGGCTCCGGTTTTGGAATCATGGCCCTGATGGTTGGGGTTGAACGAGGATTTGTTACCCGCTCCGAAGTGATGACGCGGATGGCCAAAATCCTGAATTTTCTGGAGACCTGCGACCGGTTTCACGGAGCCTGGCCACATTGGATCAATGGCTCTACCGGCAAGGTTATTCCTTTTGGCAGCAACGACAACGGAGCCGACCTGGTTGAAACCGCATTTCTGGTTCAGGGCTTGCTGGCTTTTCGTGAGTATCTGAATACCGGCGATCCTACCGAGCAAAGTCTGGCCAACAGAATCACTGCGCTCTGGGAAGGTGTTGAGTGGGATTGGTTTGCCCGGGGAGGCACAACACTTTACTGGCACTGGTCGCCCGACAAAGCATGGGTCATGAATATGCAAATCAGGGGCGTGAACGAAACCCTGATATGCTATGTGCTTGGTATTGCCTCACCTACGCACCCGATTCCCGACAATTCCTATAAAGCAGGATACATGCAAAACGGTGCAGTGGTAAACGGAAAAACATTCTATGGTTACAAATTGCCCATCGGCTATGATTATGGCGGGCCTTTGTTTTTCGCGCATTATTCCTTCCTTGGTCTAGATCCCCGAAACCTTCAGGATCAATATGTAAATTACTGGGAACAACTAACCAACCACACGCTGGTAAACCGAGCCTACTGCATTGCCAATCCCAAAAACTATCTGGGTTACGGGGAAAATTGCTGGGGACTTACGGCAAGCGATAACCAAAGCGGTTATAACGCCCACTCCCCTACAAACGACCTTGGGGTAATCACTCCCACCGCTGCATTGTCGTCGTTTCCATACACCCCTGTTGAATCTATGGCCGCACTGAAGCATTTTTATTATATCCTGGGAGACAAACTTTGGGGGAGTTATGGCTTTTATGACGCCTTCAACCCCACCGCAGGTTGGTGGGCCAAATCCTATATATCAATCGATCAGGGCCCGATCATCGTTATGATCGAGAATCACAGGACTCAGTTGGTATGGCGGGAGTTCATGAGCAATCCGGAGATTGGAACCGCCCTTACCAAAATGGGATTTACATATTAAACTGCATTGCTGTTCGATAAGGTTAAATTCGTTCGTGCCTACGATGGCAAACCTTGGAGCGGTTTTTACGGAACCTTGGCAACTCCTGTTGATTTCTCGACCAACAAGTATGTTCATGCCAAAGTTTGGAAACCCAGAATCAGCCCGGTGAAATTCAAAATCGAAGGACCAAACTTCGAAGTAGCTTCTATGACCGAGCAGACCATGGTGAACGCATGGGAAGATATGGTTTTTGACTTTTCAGCTGCAACAGGTATGTATACAAAGATAGTTTTCATGCCCGACTTCGAGGATCCATTAACTCTTACTGAGGACATTGAAATTTATTTCGATGATCTCATGTTGAGCGACGATCCAACTCCAATTGTTTCCATACGCGACAACAAACTCTCAGGTAAAGCACTGATGTATCCAAATCCTGTAACCAACGAACTGTTCATCAACACTTTTGATGCAGTAAGCAAAGTTACGATCATCTCAATGCGCGGACAGGTTGTAAGCACTCATGATGTGGCTACGAAGAGCAAAACAACTATTAACACATCAGCCTTAAGTAAAGGCATGTATTTCGTTACTTTCACCGGGAAAGACGGAAGCCAGTCGACACAGAAGTTGATAAAACAATAGTTTTAAGTCATCCTGTTTTAAAAAAGCTCCCTTTCCGGGAGCTTTTTTTATGTCTACAATCAGTAGTATAACATTGTGAGATCAGCCGTCATGCGGCTTTTCTTGAGGGAAATCATAGCATCGGTAAAAGACGGGGCTTTTATTTTCGGGGCATAATTATTCGAAAAGGCAAATCCTTCTTTCGGAATCCCAAAAAAATTCTTTTCCATTTTCCCGTTGCTGTTTTCGTCGTGCAGCACTGAAACCGCATAGTTGCCATACGGAAGATTTTCAAAAACTATCACCACTGTATCGGGCACAACCTTAACGGTTTTCCAACCGAAGCTTTTCAAGGGGTCCTCGGGAAAGCCGTCAGCTTTATTAAAAAGATTGACGCTGATTTTGCCCTGTGTGCTGCGCAACCCCGAAATCCTTATTTCAAGTGTACCAAGGGTTGCCGTTTGCGAGAAAAGCATTAGCGGCATGAATGCCAAAAGAATCAAGTTGAATATTACTTTCATTGGATTACGATTTATTGATTCTTAATAATGTATTTCGATTTGCTTCATTCTTCATCGATAGCCTTTTTAAACTCCCTGAATGTCAAAGGCTTTGATATAATTTTATGCTCGCGGTCAAGCAGAAAGAGCGTAGGTGTTGCATAAACATTGAAATCTTTGGGAGCCTTTCCCTCCCATCCATCCGGAGACAAGGTGTTGATCCAGGGATAATTCCCGACCATAATTTGCTCTTCCCATGCAAACCTCGACGAATCAATGGAAACGGCAAACACCTCAATATCAATGCTACGGTCAGGGTACCATTTGGCAAGCTGTTTCATGAAAGAAGCGCAATGAGGGCACCAGGAAGCCCAGAATATCACGAGGCTATACTCATTTTCAAGGTCGTAGAGTCTGACCTGCCGGTCGTTCTGATCGAGCAAAAGAATGTCGGGTACTTTTTTCCCGGGGGCCATCCTCGCATATCCCTCCAAGCGTTTCTGCAGAAGTGCTTTGCTATCGGTTTCACAACCTCCTTCAATAAAGTTTTCGGCGATATGAACCAGCACATCCTCCATCTGAAACCGCTGGAATCCGTCGACCAGATAATTGAGCGTGAAATCGTAAATTGAAGGCTCAGCTGAAACCGCATCCATAATATGATCTATAGCCAGAATAAAGTTCTCTTCCTGTTGCTGCTGGGTAAACTCAGGACTGCGATACAGACTGAGGTAATCCAAAATTGTTTTCGCAAGATATGGGGAGTTGAGAAGCCGCACATCGGCAAAGGGCTTCAGATCGAAATAGTGATCCCTCACAAAAAGCTTCATTTCCTCAGGAGTGCCAGCATTCTCAATTTCAGGGAGCATTGATATCTGAATAATGGATGAGGCTAAAGATGCCGGCGATTCGGCGATCAGCGCAACACACAAACGGGTAAAGGCAGACTGTACTTCAGCGAATTCCTGCTTCAGAGGGGAATAAAACGAATCTTTGGGACCATAAAGCTCAAACAAGGGTGTAATGCGATTCAGTTTAGACTGATAAATGCCTTCTGCTTTCAAAAAGCGGTAATAAATGTCGTTTTCTTTTGACTCCAAAACCTTCATGCCCTCGACAAGTGCATCGTAAGAAGTTTCAAAGGAGATGTTCCCGGTATTGAATATAAAATCGAAATACTTAGGATCCTCGTCAAAGAAATTGGAATTCCGCGTTTCGCCCAAAACGATTCGGTACACCCCGGCTTTTGCATTTTCAGGCATACGAAACGAGAAAAACCCGTTAAGGCTTGAGGTACTATCCAGCACCGATTGCTGATCTCCCGAAATTTGAAGGAGATACACACGCTTTCCCCCGTAACCGTCCACTTTGGCCTGAAGAAAATTTGACTGGGCGAGGCAGGAAGACAGCGAAACCCAAAAGATAAGTATGCTAAGCAGGACTTTCATTCGAGAAAAGTTTTATAGGTTATGTGAAACAACTAAACAGGCTGAAAAGAAATCCTAGAGGGTCAGGTACCGCTATGGGCAACCTCCCTCGAAATCATAACCACTGCCTGTGCCGCAACACCCTTTTCCTTACCCACAAAACTCATCCCTTCAGTGGTTGTGGCTTTTACAGAAACCTGATCGGTATCTATTTCAAGAACTCTGGCAAGTGCAGTCTGCATCTCAACAATAAAGTCTTTGACCTTAGGCTTCTCGAGCATTACCACGCTGTCGATATTTACGATTTTATAGTTCTTTTGACGGATCAGTTCATGAGTTCTTTTCAGAAGAATCTTACTGTCTATCCCCTTGAATTCATCGGAGGTGTCGGGAAAGTGCCGTCCTATATCGCCAAGATTCGCAGCACCCAGAAGAGCATCGCATATGGCGTGGATAAGCACATCTGCATCGCTGTGGCCAATTGCTCCTTTGTTGTGCGGTATTTTGACTCCCCCGAGAAAAAAAGTCAGACCTTCACCCAGCCGATGAACGTCATACCCTATTCCCACCCTGAAGTCCATTAGTTGTATTTCCTGAAATTATCAAAGTCGAAGCCCAGGGTAAATCGCAAGGTATTTGCCAGGGGATTGGTTTGGTTGGTTGGCACCAGGTAGGAGAAATCGATCTCGAAAACGTTAAGTTTCAATCCAACTCCAACTGTAAAAAATTTACGATTACCCTTGGTTTCATGCTCGTAGAAGTAACCTCCGCGAATCGCGAACTGGTCGCGATACCAGTACTCGGTACCAACCCCGAAAGTAAGCTCGTGCATTTCTTCCAGGAAAACACTGCGGCTTCCATCGTTTCGCTCTACACCCGGAGCATCATAAAACGACTGCAACATTCCCTGGGGCACGGATACATTTGGGTTCCGGCCATATTCAACAACGTAATTCCCGTCGTTGTCGGTTGAATCATCGAAAAAAATGGGGGTTGAAGGAACCAGCAGCTTATTGATATCCATGGCAAAAGTAAAACTGTTGTACTCGTCAATATCAACTTTGAGACTGCTTCCCACCCGAAGGTTAATGGGGATAAACGATTTATCCTGGTTCTCGGTATAGGAGATTTTTGTTCCGATGTTTGAAATACTGCCTCCAATGGCTAACATGGCGTCCTTACCCGAAATATTTATTTCATTCTGATAATAGGTCGACAAATCGGCCGACACCGAAAGACCCGCTTTGGTTTCAGCATCCCCTGAACTAACTCCCCCGGTAAGATCCGAGCGAATAAAGCGGAAGGCGATACCTCCTGAGATGTTGTTCCCGAAAATTCTTGAATAAGCGGCATCGAGGGCGAATTCGTTGGGATTGAAGTCACGGATCGGCTCCCCCTGAAAATCGGTAAAAACGATATTCCCCAGAGAAAAATAGCGGAACGAAGCACTGATGACCTGATCGGGATCGAGTCTTTTGTAGCCCACAAGATAAGCGAGGTTAATATCGTTGATAAGCTCACGCAACCAAGGAGTGTAAGAAAGTGCGATACCTCCGTCGCCTTCAATAAATGCGTATTTAGCGGGATTATAATGCTGCGAGCTGATATCGGGGGATGTGGCAACACCGATGTCACCCATGGCTCCACCGCGTGAGTCGGGGGTGATGGTCAAAAAAGGCACAGCAGAGTTAATGGTATTTACCTCTCCGGTTAAATCGCCTGTTGAAATCTGGCTGAAGGAGTTAAAACCGGTAAACAGCAGCAAAATCAACCCAACAATTCCGTACTTTGGATTCTTTAAATTCTCTGACATTATGAAAAGCGTTTTTTAGGTGCACAAATATAACTGAAAAAAATATTATTTATTGCAATTAATCTATCGGGTGAGGATCAGCTTGCCCGATTTTTCCGCCGATTCCCCTTCCGAAGTTGCAACGCGAATCCTGTAAATATAAATCGACTGGCCTGTTTGGGCACCCGAGCCATCCCAGTAAATATTTTGCGAACGATAACCGGTATTGGATTCAATGGCTTTTATCGTTTTAACCAATTTCCCGTCTAAATTAAGAATATCCACAATAATTTCCATATCCACTCCCGGTTTATTATGTCCGAAACTTATATTCGTATAGTCGCTGAACGGATTTGGGAAATTCATAAGTCCATCGAGAATAAAATCATCCGATTTCATAACAATAAAATCAGTAGTTCCGGTGCTGGAGTTATTGTAAATATCCCAAACTTTAACGGTTATTGAATGATGTCCCGCCTCAAGATTGCTCAGGGGATAGCTGATAATACCACCCTGGTAAGTATCGAGGTAGGCCTGATAATACTCGTTAAGGAAAAACACATTTTGAGTGCGGTCGTCAAGAACAGCGGTAATATCATGTCCAATACCATTTCCGGTGGTATTTACACCGTGCTCATCGCTAACCTCCACGTACAAAACAGGGTTTTCGTCGGTTATGCCTCCCGACCGGAAGGTTGGGCTGTTCATATAGACCTCCAGGTCAGGACCTTCGGTGTCGATATTCGCCTCATACGACGTCCCTCCGATCAGAATACCGTTGTATTGACCTGAGGCATCATACAATGTATCGTGGGCATAAAAGCTCAGCCTGCCCGAACCATAGGCATAGTTTATATCTTTAGGGACGAGGAATGAGAAATTGAAAACCCCATCCGTAACGGTTGACTTGCCTTTGTACAAAATATTATTCCGAAGTTTAAAAGTTTTTTTTGTTCCCCCGTCATTTGCAAGGGTTTCCTGAAGCACAACTTTATCAAAAACTGTTGGGTACACATAACCGTTAAAACCGGTCATCCGGTTTCCCCCAAGATCTGCAAGGTGTCCGCTTATAGTAACCTTACTCAAGGCCTTCAGTGTATCTGTTGCTTCGCTGATCAATTGCCCGTTGAGAGAATCGGCATAGACAAAAAACTCAGGGTATGAGAGTCGCTGTGAAGGATCGCCCAGCAGGGTGAAATTCCTTTTGTTGATTCCACTACCTGCATTGTTTTTGGTATACTGCATGATATCTCCAAGGCTGTAGTTCTGGTTGTCTGCATCCTTTTCGAACACGATTTCATAGAACTTTTCGTTCAGAACACGGTTGGGCTGGGAATAAACCAACCGGGTGGTTGTAAGCAGAGCTATTCCACCTCCTCTTGGGTTAAGCAAAACCTTTTCGCCGGCAGAAGTCACCAAATGATCATCGTATCTGCTAAACTCACAGGTGGCTGTCATAAACAAGGCCATCCGGTCATCGTTCTTCCACCTGTCGATATCGTTAACACCCAGAATTTGCTCATGTGCCCATCCCTTGATCCCTCCGTGACCTGTGTAATTTATGATAAGGGCCCCACGCTCCACCTG
>CAMAZH010000150.1 GCA_945863035.1 Chitinophaga pinensis
ATTTTTTACTCATTGCGTTTAAGTACATTTGGGTAATAAAAAAACTTTCAATGGATAAAATCACATATCGCGGATGGGCTGATTGTAACCGGATCAGCAACAATAAAGTATCATTAATTATTAATGCTTCTGCAGGAGGAAGGATAATGTCGTTTGAGCGGAATGGGATAAATGTCATTTAAGAAGACTCAAATCAGGATGGTTTATTACTTGAAGATTATCTGGGAGAAAAGTTTGATCCTGACGGTGGCAGGTTTGATTACGGTCAGGAGGAAAAGACACGCCCCCTTCACGCTCAAACCTATATGGGACCATGGGAGGCAAAGGTTTTAAATGAGAATTCTCTTCAGATTACCAGCCTTCCTGACCAAAACCTTGGTATACTTTCCACCCGAACTTTCACACTTGATCCTCAGGAATCTCATCTGAAAGTTATACAAACCATGAAAAATATCTCTGAATCACCAACAGATTATTTTTTCTGGGGAAGGACATTGGTTAAGCTAGGAGGTCTGCTTTTTATGCCTTTAAATCCGCAGAGTGAAATACAGGGTCAATGGGGACGCTATATATGGGGACGCCCGGTTGTGTATGGGCATGACCCGGATGATAAAGGAGTAATTATCAAAGATAAGTTCTTTTGCCTGGATCCGGAAACAGCTTCAAGTGAGAAATATGGCAACGATTCCCAAGCCGGATGGATGGCTTACGGATACAAATCCCTTTTATTTGTGAAGAAGAACGGATATTTCCCAAAATCGAAATATACAGAGCACTATGGGCAAACAAATGTTTTTTATACCAACCGTAAAACCTTTGCCGAGATGGAACCTATTTCTCCCACCGCTTTCTTAATGCCGGGGGAGGAATACTCTTATGAAGAGGATTGGTTCTTGCTTGAATATCTCCCTTGCTTTGAAAAGGGATTTGATGTTTTCGCGGCTGCAAAGTTTATTGAAAGTATGAAATCTTAAAAACTTGTGTTTTTATGGTTTCAGGTTCAAGGTCTCATATTCAAATACTTAATAACTAGCTATTCTTCCATTTTTTCCTGAAGAATTTCAAGTATTCCGGTTTTCAGGTTTTGCGATTCAGCTACCACAGTTATCTTGCCGGAGGAATGACCCGCTTTTAAGATTATAGTGGCAATTCCTGCTTCTGCATTAATCGGATTCTTGCCAATCAGAGAGGCATCTCCTTCAACAGAAAATGTTACAGGGGTAGCAGACTGATAGTTAATGTTACCATTTTCGTCGGTAATAGTGGCATAAATAAATCATTGCTGTCCAGAAAAAATAATTTATTGTTACCCAAATACCAATAATTGCATTCATAATTGTACAGCATTGAAATATAGCCCTCAGATGCATGGGAACAATTAGTTTCCATGATGAATCGGTGTCCTAAGAGGTGCCATGGCACCAGGATTTGAAAAGCCTATCACCCAAGCTTATTTACCTGATCGACCAAAAATCAAAAGGGAATGTCCTGCGAGCTTTTTGTGATGGAATAAAATCAGGATTCACAGATAAGAAATCATAAGCGGATTCCTATAACAAGAATGTCGTCAACCTGTCTGGTTTCGGCCATCCAATCCACCAGAGCGTCTTCCAGCTCTTTTTTCTGGGTATTCATAGGCTTTTCATGGATATCAAAAAGTTTTTCCTTGAATTTTTTAATCATATATTTCTTCCCGTTCGGCCCCCCGAACTGATCGGCAAACCCGTCAGAAAAGGCATAAATGACATCCCCTTTATGGATTTTTACCTCGTGGTTTGTGAAGGGGTTCATTTCTTTGCCGTGTATGCCAATAGGCATTTTATCAGGCTTGTACTCGTGAAGTTCGCTATTCCTGTAGAGGAAAAGTGGATTATTGGCTCCTGCAAACTGAAGGGTTTGTTCTTTCGCGTCGATTATAATTGCAGTTATGTCCATTCCATCCTGATTCTCCCCCGATCTTCCGGTCTGGTGCAAGGATTGAATTACATGCCTTCTTAATTCATCCAGCAGTTCACTGGCCCGTATTTCAGGGTTTTTGCTATAAATCTCGTTTAAATAGGCAATACCGAGCATACTCATAAAGGCTCCTGGAACCCCATGTCCGGTGCAGTCGGCCGCTATGCACACAATTTTGTTTTCGTGACGGGTAAACCAGTAGAAATCACCGCTTACGATATCACGCGGCGAAAACAGGATGAAATGCTCGGGGAGGAGAACAGAAATATCCTCTGTTGGCGTAAGCATGGCATTTTGAATTCTTTTTGCGTACCGTATACTGTCTGTAATTTCTTTTTTCTGTTCGGAGATCAGGGTGTTTTTCCCCTCCAGGATTGTGTTTGCTTTTCTTTTTTGTTTGTTTGCCCTTATAAGAAGGGCTATTAAAAATGAAGTGACCACAAAACCGAGAATAAGGAAGAAAATGACAGCTCGTTGTTTTGTGTTCTTTATTTCCTTGATCTCGATATCCTTCTTAAGGATTTCGTTTTCCTGAAGCATATTTTCTATTTCATGCTGTACCCGAAGGTTATTGAGCTGCTCCTGGTTTTCTTTGGTGAAAATGGAATCTTTTAAAACGATAGCTTCATTAAGCAGGATATAAGCATTTTCAAATTCGGAGATTTTTGCGTTGGTTCTAGCCAGCCCTGTTTTGGCACTCATCATTTCGTATTGAATGCCTAAATCAGTAGCAATTTTTAAGGCTCTTTTATTCGCTTGAAGGGCCATTTCATTATCACTTGTTTCATAATATGCTTCAGCCAGGCCGAGCAAAGCCCGGGTCATTTCAAGCTTTGCACCGAATTTTTCAGCGATCTTCAGGGCCTCCTCGAGGTAAACTTTGGCGGCATCGTATTCTTCAAGGGTAACATATATCTTACCGATTTGGATCAGGGGATTTGTCACACTTACTGAATTCTCCAACCGGAATGCTGCTAAAGACCTCTCCTCTGCAACAAGGGCGTCAGAATATTTTTTTTGTTTGATATACAATTCTCCCAAATTGATACTGCTGGTTCCGACGCCATGGTTATACTCAATGGACTCGGATAATTGCCAGGCCTGGAGATAATATTCAAGGGCAAGGTTCTCAGTATCTTTCTGTTTGGAGTAAAGCAAACCAATATTGTTTAAGGCTGTAATTGTCCTCAGAGTATCCGTGATTTCCTCAGCAAGTTTCAGGGATTTTAAATACATCGAAAGCGCTCTGGCATCGTATCCCTGATTATTATAAATCACACCAAGGTTGCTCAGCATGTTGGCTATGCCTTCTTTGTCATCTATCTCTTCAAATATCCTTAGAGACTGTTCCCAAAAGGTTATCGCTTCAACATATTGCCCCTGGAAATAATCAACAAGCCCAATGTATTTTAACGCATACGCTTCTCCTGATGGATAATCTAACTTGTTTGCAAGCACTCTGGCTTCCTGGCTATATTTTATTGCATCTTTTGGAGTTGTCATATATAACTCCTTTGCAAGTGAAAGTAAGATATTTACTTTAACTGTGTCTTCGCCGGCGGTCTTTAAATCTGCCTGCAATTTATCCAATTGGGTATTCTGAGCTTTGAGCAGAAAGGGGAAAATAAAGGGCGTTAACAGCACCAGGATTTTGAATAATCTCATATTCTGCAGTTTATCATTCAGTAAAAAGTAAATAGGGAGGGAAATTAATGTTTCCCTCCCTATTTATCAAATTATGATTGGTTTATTGTTTGATTAATTGGATGTGCCTTATGTATCCGTTGGTTTTTACTCTTACAAAGTATAGTCCGGGCTTGATTGCCGAAAGGTCGAGTTGGAATGTGTTGCTATTGGTCCGGGTAAGCCCGATATTGTGCGTTCTTCCCTGCGTATCAACCAATAATAAATCCTCATTTGCAATATCCTCATTCAACAGGAGGGTTGTCTTATCAAATACCGGGTTGGGGTAAAGAGTTATCTCAATCGATGGCGCAAGTATATCATCCTTGTCATCCGACTGTGAATAGGATTTTTTTGATGTGCAGCGTGCCGATGAGGAACTGGCTTCTGAAGCAACAGCAGTTCGTTTTGTTCTTTCCATACTGGTAACCTTCCAGATAAGCTTATTGCCGTCGAAATACACGTCAAAAGTTCCCCCGCCCGCTTTGAAGAGTTGTGGTTGATTGACTGCCATAAAGCCGCCTTCGGATCCAATAAGTATGTTTTCCTCACCCATGGGAATGTATATGTCTTGGGCATTTCCATTCTCGTACTGGAAATGGGCAACAAACGGATAGGCAATTGAAGGGTCAAAATTCTCTTCAATACAGATTAGTTTTGGTCTGACTGACTTTGTAGATTGTTTGTTAGGATTAACATAAATCGTCCCGTTTTCAGGTATTAGAATGTAATTCTCAAATGTTCCGGCAGGGATGATTTGGTAACTCCCCGGGGCGCCAGAGTATTCGGGCATTATAGTGTAGCTTAAGGCGTTTGCTACAATTGAGGAATCATCAGGGAAATATCCGGATAATTCAAATGTGATTTGTGGAATTGTCTGCCCTTCAAGAATAACTTTATCTGCAGCTTTAACAAACAAGCCTGCTTTCTCTATCGTAAGAAGACCTAATCCGTAAGAAATATTAAAGTTTTCCGAAAGATATGCTCCCGGAGCTATCCAATGACTTCCGGCAGTGGTCCCTGTAATCAGGCTGATTGAATGGAAGGAAATGTTTTCCTGATCGCCCGACACAGAGAAATCAGCCTCGTCATAAACAACAATGATCCCATTATTGCTGGCAGGGTTAATTAATTCGCTGTTTACAATTGGCATGCCATTCACAATTGGCATCCCGTTTACGATAGGCATTCCGTTTACAATTGGCATTCCGTTTACGATAGGCATCCCGTTCACAATTGGCATTCCGTTTACTATTGCCATTCCATTCACAATTGCCATTCCGTTCACAATTGGCATTCCATTTGCAAGAATGTTGCCGTCCCGATCGTATACTGTACCATCCTCTTGGGTATAATTGGTGGCGATCAACAAACCCTCCTCTGGAATATTGCTTTTTATGCTGTTAATCAGCGGCATGCCATTCACAATTGGCATACCGTTAACGATTGGCATTCCGTTTGTCAGGGCATTAGAGCTTGCCAGAAGGGTAAGATTTTCCAGATCGATGTATTCCAACTCTCCCAAAGTGTTTACTATTGCCATTCCGTTAACAATCGGCATCCCATTCACAATCGGCATCCCATTCCTGTAAAGGATTCCATCCATAACAGTAAAACCATTCACTACGGCCATCCCATTTGATAGCACTAAAGTGTGTTCAGAAAGAACCCTATCAATAACAGCCGCCCTCTCAGCATCGGTTAGGCTTAGTCCTTCCTCGGTAAGCTCGTATGAAAATGTGATTTCGTTTCCGCTTAAAGTGTCACCGTAAATTTTCGAAAGATTATTGGGTGTTATTTTAAGTGAAAGCTTCTCGATGGCCAGTTTCCCATCCAAAAACTCAAAAGAGAACTTCTCGGCAAGTGCTTTATCGGCTTCAAACAATGGATCAGTGGGGTCGACAATGGAACCAATCCCTGGATTGTACGACGGCCTGACAATATAGCTTCCGATTTGAATCCCTGCATATGCACCCGTGGTATAGCTTATATTGGTAAGCCTGGCGTATTCTTCTGTTGAAAAAGCAAGCGGGTCAACCGGCAGGTTTTCAATTAAGATTGTAGAAGTGAATTCCGGAAGTGCCTGCCCGTATTTGATCGAATAGCTATCTGCTGTCACCGAGACTTTAAGTTTTGAGGTTCCGAAGAAATAAACAGGATCGGACGTTCCACCGTCGGCAAGACTATTTGAAATTGGGGGTGTATAGGCTTGGATTGCAGGATTTCCTGTGAATATGGGTATCACGGCCTGAAGTTCCGTGTCGCTGATGTAAGTCGTTTCAAGGGTTTCTCCCCGTAAAAGCAAGGCAGAGTTTTCTTGGAGGTACATGCCTTTTGCTCTAACTGTAAATGTGGTATTACCGGGAGCAATGCCTTCAGGTACAATCAACTCGCTTAGCACGGGTTTTGGTGCGCCGATTCCTGCAAGTGCAGCATCACCCTGAATGAATCCATAACCTGTGTTGTAATCGAAGCCGTCCACATCCATATTGATGGCTGATGAACTTAAATGTGATCTGATTTCTGAAGGGGAATAGGTTTTGTTTTCAAATTTTAAACCGGCCTCCAGCAGAAGGGCAGCCACACCCGCGGCATGAGGAGCAGCCGCTGAGGTGCCGTAAAACTCGAAATTGCCGTCACCATCAAGGTCAAACGAACTTAAAGCAACCGTGGTATTAACACCATTGGGTGCAGTAAAGTCGGGTTTTTGCCTAATTTCGCCGTTTACCGGAGTTCCACCGGATGAGGAGAACGAGGCTACAGTGGGGGGATTCACACCATAAACCGGGGTGTTATCATATTTCACAGCCCCGACGGAAATTGCCCCTACTGCATTGGCTTGACCAACTATAGTTGAGGTTCCGGTGTGATATTCGTTAAAAGCGATATCCCCCCTGAAAATAATATATTTAAAACGCACATTCTCAGAACCGGATGCCCTTACAACCATGAAGTTTGTGTTTGCGGTTTCCGAAATTACTGTGAAGGGTAAAACCTCGAAGGCCTCGTTATTGATATTATTGCGGTTAAAACCAAACAGAGCGGTACCATCCTCATTGGATAGATATATGTCCAGATCGTTGGCGCTTGCGTTGGTAAGCTCTTCCCATTGAAGAACAACCACATAGTTTCCTTTAACAAGGGAAATGTTCTGAAAACGGTCGCCTCCCCCGAAATCGTGAGCAATGCCTTCAACGCTTAGCGGAGAACTGCTGGGGGAGGGAGAATAAATTCCTTCATACGATTTCTGGCCAAAGTTGCCCGCAGCGGAAAAATAGCTAACTCCTTTTGCCGCCACTTCGTCAACAGCCTTGGAAACAACTCCATCTTTAAAATAGGGCTCGGTTATATAGGTTAAATCATCGACGATCACTTCACAATCATTTTCTTCGAGTTCCCGTATTGCATCGGCAAAATCGCCGGGACAGATAAAACCCGTGCGGAAAGCGAGTTCCGCACCCGGAGCAATATCATGAACAATCTGGAGCATTCCCCTGCCTTCATCGAGCATCTTGCCAAATGACAGTTTGTAATCGAGAAGTACATGAACCGGAGACAGGTTTCCCTCAATATTCCCGATTCCGGGAAGGTCGCCGTTCCTCACGTCGGTCTCAGCCGTTCTCTGAGTGTCATAACTGTCTGAAATTATCCCAACCTTTACATTGCTCCCACTCAGATCATAGCCATTCCTTACAAAATCTGTTTTCATTGCGTAATCACCCTTGTTCAAGGCTAATCCAGTGTTTTTAAGAATTGGGGGATAAACAGGCCCCGCATACGTGAGATAAAGGGTTAGGAAATTAAGGGATAAAAGATTTTCAATGGGTACTGTGCCGGTAAGCTTCAGATTAACCGAATCGCTGTGAATAAGAACAAAACCGTAATCATTGCTCAATATCTCCAATGCAGGTTCGTACTGTCCTTTAATAACTATGGCTTCCACAAGGATAAGAGTTCCGTCTGTCTGGTAAATATTGTCGGAAACTGCTATCCCGGTTGATGAGAAGTACTCATAAAGGGATGTCAACTCCGGGCTGATGATTTCTCCTGAAGTTTTTCCGTTAAACGGTGGCTTGTAGTAGGGGATGATATCCCCTGTGCCTGAAGTTCCTTTGCATTGCGCAGAATTTGCGCTGGCGGTGACTTCTTTGACCATACCGTTTGGCAATATCATTTTCCACAACACCCTTTCTTTTGCGGTAAACACTTTGCTGAAAACATTTTCCTGCCGGCCTGTCTTGAAAGTGTTTACAACCTTACCCGCTTTCTCACCATCGTTGTAAATAATTATACTGTTGCTATCAGGAACGCTGATTTCATAAGTGTTGGGATTAAAGTACCCGAAATTTGCACTGTACTTTCCATTCCCTATGTATTTCACGCATTCAAGCACAATTTCAACATCCTTGGGCTTTGAATTGTTCTTGCCTTTCTGACCGTGAAGGGAAAATGAAAAAATCGCAAGTAAAAGGGAAACCGTGATTTTTAAACGGATAGAGAAAAGGAGGTTTTTCATATTGAAATTGTGTATCGGTTTGCAATCAATCAACCAAATAAATAATAAAGGATGTAAATATCCGTAATATATTTCTGTTTATAAACATTCTGTCTAAAAATTTGATTAATTGGCAATTATTGGGGTTAAGGTTTACTTTTTGCGTCTATAATAATTTGAAACGCTCATAATTAATTTGTCTGATTCCGGAATTGCAAAAATGTGCATTTAACAGGTATGAAACGAGGCTCTTCATTATCCCGGCTTCGATAGAATTTTAATCCGATAACTTTTTTATATTTGAAAGGAAAAAATAACGAAAACCATGATGAGACTTCCATGCCACAATTTATAATTCAAATTGAGGAGGCACAAAAGGACATGAAAATTACGCATAACTCAGGAAGCCAGGTGCATGGAAGTTCCATGAGGCCAATTAATTAAATAAACTATTTTCGAATGAAAAAAGCTTTTCCTGTTTTTACAATTGGTTTGGCCTTCAGCCTCTTCTTGCAAGGATATTCCCAAAACTGGACCCAGTTCAGAGGAAGCAATCTCGACGGGAAAGCACCGGGCCAGAATCCCCCGATACACTGGACTCCCGATTCCAACCTGGTCTGGAAAACCGAAATCCCGGGCCAGGGCTGGTCATCACCTGTGGTGTTCGATCAGCA
>CAMAZH010000151.1 GCA_945863035.1 Chitinophaga pinensis
ATGATAACGGTTCCGGGGGAGGTTACCACTCCGTCTTTGTATTTCTGGGTCATCGAAAGAGAATCCTTTCCGGTTGGGATATTTATTCCCAAAGCAATGGCGAAATCACTGGCAGCCTGCACCGCATCATATAAACGGGCATCTTCGCCGGGATTCCTGCAGGGCCACATCCAGTTTGCAGAGAGGCTTACGCTACGGATATGGTCTGTGAGGGGAGCCCAAACAATATTGGTTAATGCCTCGGCAATGGCAAGTACCGATCCGGCTTTGGGATCCACAAGCCCTGCTGCCGGTGCATGCCCGATTGAGGTTGCTATTCCGTTTTTTCCTCTGTAATCAAGTGCCACTGCACCGAGGTTGTTCAGGGGGAGTTGTAATTCACCGGCACATTGCTGTTTCGCAACTTTACCCGTTACGGAACGGTCGACTTTGTTGGTTAGCCAATCCTTGCATGCCACGCTTTCCAGCTGAAGCACCAGTTCTGCATATTCCCTGATTTTTGATGCGTCGTAAACCAGCTCGTTGAAGTCGGAGGGTTTCGAACTGTCGCTAAGAACGGTTTTCGGGGGATTGCCAAAGAAGTCCGTCAGATCCAGATCGATCGGATTCACCTTTTTTACCGGATCGACGAAACGAAACCGGTGGTCGCCGGTGATTTTTCCGATTTCATAAAAGGGGGCTCGCTCCCGTTCCGAAATTCTGCGAAGCTCCTCAACATCTTCTTTGCTGATCACAAGTCCCATACGCTCCTGCGACTCGTTGCCGACGATTTCCCGAGCCGAAAGGGTAGGGTCGCCTACAGGAAGTTTGCTTATGTCGATTTCTCCTCCGGTGGCTTCCACCAACTCGGAAAGGCAGTTTAAATGCCCGCCTGCACCGTGGTCATGGATTGAGATAATGCTGTTTTTTTCCGATTCGGAAATGGCACGAATGGCGTTGTACACACGTTTCTGCATTTCGGGATTGGCTCGCTGAACCGCGTTAAGCTCTATTTTGTTGCCGTATTCGCCTGTTGCAACCGACGACACAGCTCCACCTCCCATGCCTATGCGATAGTTGTCTCCCCCGAGAAGAATAACCGAGTCATCCTTTTTCGGGATGTCTTTTTTACTATCCTGGAGCTTTCCGTAACCAACGCCACCTGCTAGCATAATTACCTTGTCGAAACCGAATTTCTTTAGGTTTTCGAAATGTTCAAAAGTGAGGAGACTTCCGCAGATGAGCGGCTGCCCGAATTTGTTACCAAAATCGCTGGCTCCGTTTGATGCTTTGATAAGGATTTCCTCGGGCGATTGGTAGAGCCATTCGCGCACAGCTATGTTTTTCTCCCAGACACGTCCTCCGTCGGGGCGGGGATAAGATGTCATGTATACCGCCGTTCCAGCCATGGGGAGAGAGCCTTTTCCTCCCCCGATGCGATCGCGGATTTCTCCCCCGGTACCCGTTGCTGCACCGTTGAATGGCTCAACAGTGGTAGGGAAATTGTGCGTTTCGGCTTTGAGCGACAGCACCGTCTTTATGTCTTTGATCTCGAAAAAATCGGCTTTGTCTTGCGTTGCCGGGGCAAACTGCTCCACAACCGGACCTTCGTTGAACGAGCAGTTGTCTACATAAGCGGAAACGATCTTATTGGGATTGATTTTCGAGGTCAGACGTATGAGGCTGAAGAGACTGGATTTCTTCTCTTCCCCGTCGATAATGAAAATCCCGTTAAATATTTTGTGGCGGCAATGCTCCGAATTTACCTGTGAGAACCCAAATACTTCACTGTCGGTGAGCTTGCGGCCAATTCTCGCACTTAAATCGCGGAGGTAATCAATTTCTTCCTTGCTCAGGGCAAGTCCCTCTTTCTCGTTATAGGCGGCAACATCATCGATATACAAAACCGGCTCAGGCTTTTTGTCGACATAAAAAACGGACTGGTTCAGTCCGTCGTAATGCGCCTGCAACATCGGGTCGAATTTGCTCTTAGGCCCTGACACGCTGAAATATTCCTCAATGCGGGATATCCCGGTGATACCCATGTTCTGGGTAATTTCAACTGCATTGGTGCTCCAAGGAGTGATCATTTCCTTACGGGGACCTATAAAACTGCCTTGAATCTCCGGGCTGTCGGAAGATTTTGCATTTCCAAACAACCAGTTCAGTTTATCGATATCAGTTGCCTGAAGTTTTTCCTGAGTCTGGACTGCTATAATCGTGTTGTTTTTCGTCCTGAAGAAAAGTACCATGGAGTTGAGTTGTTATCTAAAATGTTATGTATAAAGCCTTATGAATGAATAAACTGCGGTATTCAATTCGGCTCAAAGATAATGATATTGAAAATGATATCAGGTAAAACAGTGGGATAATCAATTAACATTCTATTGTTAATTCAGTAACTTTTCCTGCCTCTCATCTTAGAATTTATAATAAACGACTAATTTAGCAGAAAATTTAGTTTGCCTCATTAGCTCAGTGGTAGAGCAGCTCATTCGTAATGAGCAGGTCGTGGGTTCAACTCCCATGTGAGGCTCATATATGAAAAAAAAATACAGCTTCCAGGCGGTTATCTTCGACCTCGACGGGGTCATAACCCAAACAGCTTTGCTGCACTCATCTGCATGGACCCGGATGTTCAACGATTACCTTGTTTACAGAGGTTCAGCCTACAATGAGCAACACAAGGTTTTTACCCACGAGGATGACTATCTTCCCTATGTGGATGGTAAACCCAGGTACAAAGGCGTTTCCGATTTCCTTACTTCCAGAAACATAAATATTCCCTTCGGCTCACCGACCGATGATCCGGAAATGGAAACAGTCTGCGGATTGGGGAACCGTAAGAACCAATATTTCAACCTGATCCTCGAAACGGAAGGGGTTGAGGTTTATGAGTCTACCATTGACCTTATTCATGAGTTGATATCCCACGAAATAAAAATCGGAGTGGCCTCCTCGAGTGCGAATTGTAAAAAGGTACTTGAAAAGGTCGGCATTCTGGGTCTGTTCCAAACCCGGGTAGACGGCGAAGTTTCGGCTTTGCTAAAACTCAAAGGCAAACCTGAGCCGGATATCTTCACTACCGCTTCCGACAACCTTGGCGTACCTTATTCACATGCAATTGTTGTTGAGGACGCTGTAAGCGGGGTTCAGGCTGGTCGAAAGGGCGATTTTGGACTTGTGCTGGGAATTGCCCGCGAGGGAAATGCCGAAGAATTGCTTAAACACGGCGCTCACATTGTGGTTTCCGATATTTCAGAGCTTGGGGGCATCGAGGGTTTGGAGAGGGAGTTCGTTAAAGACCGATAGAATTGGATCCGACTTATTAACAGTTTCTCCATCCTGATTTTTAAAATTGTTGAAAAATTTTTTCAGTAAAAACGATATTGTCAATTTAAGCCCCTACTTTTGGTATATGGACAAATTCAGAATTAAATGATCGGAGATATACTGTACATCAGAGACGAGCACATCATTGCAGCCGAATCGATTGCAAAGAAAGTAATCGAAGAAAAACAAAAGAATCCTAAGAATTACAAGTTTATCGTTGGGATTTCCGGCGAGTCCGGTTCAGGGAAATCCGAAATATCCCATTCCCTGGCCCTCCGCTTGAAGAAGGAGCATATCCGGGTCAAAATACTTCACACAGATAACTACTATTCCGTTCCTCCGCTGTTGCAGACCGAGTGGCGCAAAGCCAAAGGGATTGACTCTGTTGGGGTTGCCGAATACGATTGGAATCTCATCCATCGTAACATTCAGGATTTTAAAGAAGACCGGGAATCCATGATGCCTTGTATTGATGTTATTCCTGAACAGGTCGACAAACTGATTACCGACTTTAAAAAAATCGATCTGCTCATTATTGATGGGCTGTATGCTATTAAATCCGACGGGGTCGACCTGAGGGTTTTTATTGAGCTTACCAATGCCGAAGTTGAGGCATCCGAGAGGGCTATTTTAAATAAAGAGAAAAGTGAGTTCGAGCAAAGTATCCTTCAGCGGGAGCATCAGAATGTAATGGCGCTCAAGCCTCTCAGCGACCTGATCATTAACAAGGGATTTCAGGTTCTTGACGCGAAGACCGAGATGCCGATCTACTAAACCGCTTTGCTAATACTTTAACTGAACGTTCAGGAATCCACCTTTGATGATCCAGCAGTCGTTGTCGCAGGCATCGGCCATATAACGGCTGAATAACCTGTCGCCATCAATGGCAATTGTTGTTACGCCATCTTTTAAATACGAGGCTTTTACCGAATAAAATTCATTTACAGGTACCAGATGGTAAAATAGTTTCGTGTAAACAGGGCCTTCCCAGCTTAATTCGCCCGATTCGACGTTCCCTTTATAAAACTGAAGATACACCGAGTCGTATTCGCTGTTGATGGTTAGCTCAACTTCCAACTCGAAGCTGTCCGGCTCGTTGATGAAACACTCATTGCAGTTAACCTCCAGGGATGACATGCCTCCCTCGCACGAGAATGCTATTATAAAAGATGTTATTATCAATACATAAATCAGATTCTTCTTCATGGGAGTTTTAATTTATTGGGATCCGTTCTGTCCTTTTTAATTGATTTGGAAATAGGGTTCCGTTACTTTTTTCATTCAAATTTATTCCAACCACATGATTCGCTTTGTGGTCATTCGCTTTTTGGTCAATCCGATATTAAAGCTTACGCCCAGGTTTATTCTGCCCGGCTTGATCTCCGGGGTTTTGTAGTTTAGGTACTGGTATCCGATCCAGGTTTTAAAGTGTGTGTTTGAGAAATGCCATCCTATGGAAGGTGCTGTAATGAATTTTCTCGGGGGATTTTCATCGCTGCCCCTGTATCCACCGAAAGTAATAAACTCATGAACACCAAGGTAAGGCCCTGAAGCGATATTGTAATCCGGAATAAGATCGAATTTCTTATCCAATCCCGCATAAAAATAATACCTTCTTTCCCAATACTGATACCTCAGGGTGTCAGAAACCTCATAAAGAACGCGGTTTGCAAGAGGCCTGAAACCAAATCCGCCATTGATGCCTATCCCGTACTTATTGTCGAGGATACTTATCTGCAGCCCGTTCATGTAATCTGTGAAATTGAAATCGAGATAGGGTCCAATCGATAAAGTGTTGAAATGGGGATTCGGATTGTTTTTCGCGTCATTGGTTTCGAGCAGGTCCACAATATCGTCGCCCTTTGCCAACCGTGCAATCTCAAGGATGGAATAACCCGACCCGGTTTTTTGGTTCACGTCGGCGCCCTTTTCAATAAGGACTTCGGCAAGTTCGAGGTTTGAGCTTGTTGCAGCAAAGGCCAGAGCGGAATATCCTGCCTCATTAACCGTATTTATATCAGCTCCTTTTTCTATGAGGAACATGGCCAGATCCGTATTCCCCTGCTGTACAGCTCCCATGAGGGCTGTGTTTCCATCGAGATCTTTGGCGTCAATAAGGGCACCGTTCTGTATCAGGAGGTCTGCTGCTTCCAGACAATTGTTGAAGGCTGCCGAGATGAGCGGGGTATTCCCTTTTTGATCGGGAAGCTCCATGTCTGCCTCATAATAAATGAGCATATCCATAACATCGAAATTGTTGTAGGCCGCAGCGTAGTGAACCGCTGTAACGCCTTCCATATCGCGAAGGTTGACTTCAGCCTTCATGCTTACCAGGTATTCGGCAATCTCGTAATGGTTCTGCTTGGCAGCAACAATCAGGGCTGTTGCTCCATTGTAGGGTTTTTTGTTAATGTCGGCCCCTTTTTCCACCAGTAGTTTTACAAGTTCGAAGCTGCCGCTTTCGGATGCGTACATTAAAGGGGTAACTCCCTCTATGGTTGTGGTGTTTACCTTGGCTCCCCGGTCCAAAAGAAGGCTAATTGCAGGAAAATCCAATCGGTCAACAGCTTGCAAAAGATTGTAATTATCGTCCCATGGCACAAAATAGCTGGTGTCGGCTATCTCCTTATTTTGAGCGAAAACATTCAGGGAGAAGAGTGTCAGGAGCAGGACATGAAGTATTTGTGAAATTGATTTTCTTGGTTGCATCATAGGTTAAAACATTTTGACATAAAAATATAACTTTCCGGAGAAAAAGTCGATTATACAGGAGTTTTTTATTCGGCGATTACCTGCTTTGTGGAAAAAACATTCATAAACTGCAATTTCATTATTTGTCTCCCTTCAACACCTCATTTTTAGGGGGAGTCAAGGCCTTATCCTGTGTGGAACGCCTATCCTTGAAAAAATCATTTTTATCAAATAGGGCCTTTTTCTGATTATCAACCCGGCAAACGCTGTTAAACAGAAATTACCGTTATCTGCGAGCCATAAATGTAAGGCTTTTATCATGCCCATTATTTTATTTACTGACATTTAACCCGCATTCGTGTAAATTCGTCAATATCATGTTACCTTTTGCGAAATTGATGCGTAAACACTGCCATTGTTTTTGTACTTTTAAACTGATTTTCTGCCAGAAAACTTATACCATTACCCCTATGATTTTGAGACTTTATGCTCGGCTTTTTTTATCCTTTTTTATCCTTTTTTTTGCCGTTTGCGCGATAAGAGCCCAATCCAATCCTACCGATTATTGGCTTAACCATCCGGTAAGCCCTTTTACCAGCGGGCAGACCATTACCACCAATTCCGGCTTTTTTTACGATGCAGGGGGAAATAGTAACTATACCCCCGGCCCGCCCTGGAATGTGCGGTTCTGTTCGGAAAACGGTAATCCTATAACCTTCGATTTCACCGGGTTTAGTACTTATAACCCGGGACCCCATATTGAGGGTGATCATGTGGATTGGGACTATATGACTATTGGTATCCCCGGTCAATCCGGTTACGTCGCATTTGATTTCGACACTCCGCAATTCAGCTTTACCTCCCCAAATGGTTGTATTTCCTTTGGGATGATAACAAACCTGGCTTCACCTGGCGATGCTGGATGGATGGCTGAAATCAGTGCCAATCCCCCTCCATTGAATAACGATCCCTGTACAGCTGCCAGCCTGGTTGTAGGGAACGTATGCGCCCCCGAGTATTTCAGCAACAAGGGAGCCTATAACACTACCGACCTTGAGAGCCCTGCTTGTCATGAATATTTTGGAGGTGATGTTTGGTTTACCCTTGTGGTCCCAGCTTCCGGCAAAGTAAAGATAGAAACTCTGCCGGGCACTCTCACGTATGCAATTCTCGATATTTTCAGAAGCAGCAATTGCACAATTGCAGCAGGGGAGAGGCTCTCATCCAATTCCTGTGTAGATGGCGCGGGAGGGATGCCATCGGTGATTTTATCAAGCGGAATTGCCGCAGGCGACCGCTTATACATCCGGTTATTTGGCGACCAGGCCAAAAGCGGAACCTTTGGCATTTGCGCTACCGACCCCGATGCCCCTATTACTGGCTTTACAGGTCCGGGTGGTGTAGGCGACAGTGTTTCAAACAGGCTTTGGCTGCGCGCTGATGCAGGCCTTTTAAATGCGTCGGGCGATCCTGCTGTTACTACGAACAATATTGAAACCTGGACCGACTTTAGCGGTAATCTTAACCATCTGGTTCAAAGCACATCCGGGTTTACTCCGGTTCTCGATGCAACAGGCCTGAATGCCATGCCCACGGTTGTGTTTGATGGTACGGACGATCGTTTTGCAGAGGAACTGGGCGCTATCACAGCTCCTGTAATGTTGTTTTCAGTGGCTTCTTTTTCGTCAAATGATAATCAAAGCCTTCTTTCCCTTGGCGATCTTACCAGTTCGAATACACTCAGCATCAGCAGAAATGCTTCTCAGAATTACTATTCCTTTACCGGAAGCGAACGACTTGGTCCGGTTCTGAATTTGAATACACCCTATTTAATGCAGTCGCATCATGCCTCATCTTTAGCTTTTCACAGGTTTAAACTTGGCCTTACAAGTCAGATTGTAAGCGATTATGGACCCGCTCCAATACTTACAGATGGCTCTTTCAGGTTGGGTGCGAATTACCTGGATACTGACTTTTTCGAAGGAAAAGTTTCCGAGGTAATCATTTACAACAAAGCACTTAACCAGGCTCAGGAAATTATTGTTTCGAATTACCTGGCAGCAAAATATTCTTACGATATCACCGTGGCCTATGATCGATTCGCTCACCAGACAACTCATAAACACGATGTTGCTGGAATAGGAAGGGTCGATGCAAGCAATTCCCACACAAAGGCCCAGTCGGCAGGTATTCTTGCTATTGGTGGTGCCAGTGACCTGGGGGATAATGAATTTCTTCTTTTTGGTCACGATGGCGGTTCAATCGATTCATGGACTACGGCTAATGTGCCTTCAGGGGATGTGAATATTCTTCGTCTTGCGCGAACCTGGAGGGTCGACCAGACGGGTTCGGTAGGACGGGTTAGTGTTAGTCTGAAAAGTGCAATGCTTCCCGCTCTAACTGCAGGATACCTTTCTTATAACGTTTTTGTGGATGCCGATGGCGATTTCTCCTCAGGCGCTACAGCTTACGGCATGATCTTTACCGGAACGGAATACGTGTCCAACCAAGTGTTGTTGAACGATAATGATCATATCATGATTGGTATTGTCAAACCCATGGTCAGTTTTGACATGGCCTCGTCGTCGGGATTTGAGAATGTTTCCAACCCCTCACTTTCCCTTTCGCTCAATTATGCCATTTCAGAAACCTTTGAGGTTAACTACAGTGTTTCCGGGGGAACAGCTTCAGGTTCAGGCCTTGATTATTCTTTAAATCCGAATAAGATTGTTTTCAACCCTGGGCAACAAACAGCTTTTATCCAACCGGCAATTATCGAGGATAC
>CAMAZH010000152.1 GCA_945863035.1 Chitinophaga pinensis
CCCTGAAAAATGTTCCGGATGCGGACTCTGTGTAACTGTGTGCAACGATTTTAATCTGGCAATTGAGAATGGCAAGGTTGCCCTGACCGACACCTCGATTTTCGGGTGCATAGGCTGCGGTCAGTGTATGGCTGTCTGCCCTGAAGACGCAATTGAGATCCACGGCCGGACCCTTAGTCCGGACGACCTTTTCGAACTGCCGGCCAAAGAAGGGGCTGCCCGTTACGAGCAGCTGCTTGCCCTGCTTCAGAGGCGCAGGAGTCATCGTGTTTTCAAGGATGCAGAGGTAGAACAGGAAACAATACAAAAGATTCTCGAGGCGGCCAAAACAGCCCCTATGGGTCTTCCTCCTTCAGATGTACACGTGATGGTTTTGGACAGCAAAGAAAAAACACGCGCTTTTGCCAGGGATTTTTGTATTTATCTGGAAGGGATGCGATGGTTTGTATCGGGTTGGTTTCTGGCGCTTATGCGACCCTTTTGGGGGAAGGCCAATGACGAGATGTTCAGGGGATTTGTAAGGCCGGTCTTCAGGGTCTACACCCAAAGAATGCGCGAAGGGATTAACCTTGTTAATTACGATGCCCCTTTGGCCCTGTACTTTTATGGCTCGCCTTACTGCGATCCGGCAGACCCCATCGTCGCAGCCACCTACGCAATGATCGCCGGGGAGTCGCTAGGATTGGGAACCTGTATGCTGGGAGCGGTTCATCCCCTGATACAGAACGGTAAAAAGGCCGCCAGGCTCAGAGCCCGGTATGGCATAAAATACCCGAGCCGGGAAGGCTTGTTTGTGATTTTCGGCTACCCCAGAATTAAATATGCTAAAGGCATCCGGCGGAGTTTTGCCAGTGTGCACTGATGCGGGATAAGAAATTCTGCCGCTTCGGTCCTTGGTTTTAACCCCCTGAATCAGTCCTTTTGAAACAAAAAGCCCATGCCCGGGAAAAAAGTTGAGGAATAGGCAAAAAAAGAATAAAAGTTTTTATATTTGCAACCCGAATGGCGAGCCCATTCTTTTTCAGGCTTTAAATGGCGAGGTAGCTCTCCCGATAGCTATCGGGATGGTTAGAGCGTCTCGATCCCTAAGGTTATCGAAACGGGAAGGTCGGCTCTTATTTGGAGTAAATTGAAATAATGGCGAGGTAGCTCAGCTGGTTAGAGCGCGCGATTCATAATCGCGAGGTCGGCGGTTCAAGCCCGCCTCTCGCTACAATAAAAAGAGGAAACTTCACGAAGAGGTTTCCTCTTTTTTGTTTTGTGGGATAGCTCTCCCGATCCCGATCCCTATCGGGAAGGTCGGCGGTTCATCCCGATAGCTATCGGGACGCCTCTCGCTACAATAAAAAGAGGAAACTTCACGAAGAGGTTTCCTCTTTTTTGTTTTGTGGGATAGCTCTCCCGATCCCGATCTCTATCGGGAAGGTCGGCGGTTTCCCGATTGCATCGGGACAGGCTAAGCCCGCCTCTCGCTACAATAAAAAGAGGAAACTTCACGAAGAGGTTTTCTCTTTTTTGTTTTGTGGGGTAGCTCTCCCGAACCTGATAGCTATCGGGACGCCTCTCGCTACAAGTGAAAATAAGGCTTTCAGAAATGAAGGCCTTTTTTCTTTTCGACAAGTTATCTGCGTAAAGGCATTTTAAACCTTAAAATAATGGGATTTATAAGAAAACCGGAAGGAGTTGATTTTGTAATTCAAAGCAAACCCCTTACCAAAAAACATGAAATAGAGCTGAGTGCATACGTAGCAAAAAGGAAGCTTGCGATTAAAAAACTGACTAAAAAGCAGTCAAAGGCCAAACAAGTAGTCTGAAATAATATGGAAAAATGTTTCTTTATTACGTCGACGGCAACCCTTTAGCCCTTCAATTTTGAACTATTCTTAAATATCAATCCAATCAATAACGGTTCCATTACATTCAGGAGCATTGGGACAACAAATAAATTCCATTCCGCTCTCGTTTTTGAATACTTTAAAAGTACCAACAAAAAAAGTTGAGTCGCAGTGCATGCATCTCTTCTTTTCATACACCTCTGGCAGATCTGCAAAAGGATAGTTTTCCCTTAGATATTTTTGCTTGTCTTCAATCTTTATTTCTTTCATATGTTTGGTTTTTTTTGATTAATTAGCCATTTAATATAGAATAAAGAAAAGAAAGATATTCCTATGTGTTTGACCTTAAATTAATTATAAACCCTTACCGCTCTCACGTAATTCAGGGTGCTCTTGCCTACTGCCGTAACCTCGCCTGTTCCGAAATGGACAGTTTCAGCTAAATTCAATGGCGAACCGGCATTCTCTGTGGATGTCCAGTAACTGCACCAAAACTCCGGGAAATTACCATAGCCTTTGAGTTTAAGGTTGGTATACATTGCCAGGAGTTCATCCCGGGAGGGAAGAAGCCAATCCTGATAACCGTTTATAAGGGTTGAATAGCAAAGACTTGCAGCCGAGCCGGGCAAGCTATAGATTTTCTGGGTGTTGCTGATCCCCGTGAACATCCCGGTTTGATTTGCTCCCGTTATGCTGTTTGTGCTGCTCCAGGCTACCGCGCTACCCTGGTCGGAAGGGGCAGCAACAAATCCGCCTCCGTTCCAGCTGTTGTAGTAAAAGATAAATCCACCCTGATACGTGCGGCCATACAAAGAGTCAACGGGATAGCCATAGGAGATGATAGAAATGGGTTTGGTCCCCGAATTCAACAGCTCTTGAACCGAGCTTTTCTCATCACGAGCCATCCGAACCGTTGCCAGCCAACTTTTCGGAAGAACTTTAAACTCTATCTTTGCCGTTTCATTGCTTAACATTACGGCCCAGGCAGAATCACTACCCTGTTCGGTCGAAGTCCAATAATACCCTCTGGAAAGAATGGTTGGGTTGAATTCCATATCCTGACCACCGGGTATGGCTGTAAAACCTGTGCTGTTCGAGGCTGCCTGATTGGGAAGCCACCAATGGTTAAAACCTTTTTCTTTCAGGGCTCCCCCACCGAATTCGCCGCCTGCCACGTTTACCAGATGCTGCCATTGTTGTTTGCCTGGCAATTGGTACCCGGGAATGGAGTTAATGGAATGCGCAGCATCCCAACTGTATAAATACCCGTAAACAGGGTCGAGGTTAACACCAAACAAATTGGCATCAAAGGCGCTTTTATACCTGCCCGACTGCGGAGTCACCGCCAGATTTCTGGCTATCCAATCCAGAAGGCCAATCCGAATGGTTTTATAAACATCCCCCTGCACGTCCACAGACCCGTAATTCAGGGCAGGATTGTACATAATCGTTCTGCGATCAGGATCTCCCCCTTTATATTTTACCAGGAGAGAATCCTGTGTCTCCAGGTCGGCCCGATCCCATACCTTTACCAGAATCCTTTTTGTCTCGGGGGAATCAGGTGTGAATGCAACATCCACGATACAGGCTGAAGTGCGCTCATCGCGATCGGGTCCGTCTACCTTCCATTCATTGACAAGGGAATCATCAACCCAGATTTTGTATTCTTTCAGCCCCGAGGAGGAAAGCAGCCATAGGGTAAATGAATTGTTGAGTTTCTCAGTGCTCGTGTCTGCCAGGGTATTCAAACTGTACCGTACCCAGGGGCCCGGGCGCTCGATACTGTCCTGTTCTTCTTCGCGACATGACAAAATCAGGGTCAGGAATCCTACAAATATGATTAATTTCTTCATTTTCAATCCTCCTTTTTTCTATAGGGAGCCGATGAAAACCCAAAGCGCATGGTTACAAAGAATAGCCCGTCATCTTCCGATGCATCCCGCAAGCCGGGATAATAGCCGGCTTCCAAGGAAAGATATCCTGAGAAAGCATTCATGCGCACGGCTTCATAACCCAGCCTCCATCCGGTACTCGCATACGTCATCAAGGGGTACAGGCCACTATACAGTCCGTTGGCCCTATTGTCATATACCCCGGCAATCTCGGGCTTTCCAAACAGGAAATCGAAATAGAGTTTGTGAACACCAATACGATCATTTCCGCATTCCTTGTTGAACTTCTTCACCTTTGACCATCCGACATAATAATACGGGGTGTGAACATGAATATAGGCAGCTGAGTCATTATGCAGATGCCAGTTATCTCCGGGCTCATAATATTGAGGTGCAGGGTATATTGCATCCGTTTCGTTGGTAATTGATTTCATCCCCATCCCGAACCGAACCTGCCCGTAAACCACAGCTTCGCCATCCCCTACCTGCCATAGTTCGGTAATAATCCCATCCGATTCGCTGCTGGCCAATTGTCTGAAGCAGGTTGCACTCCCCCGCCGGGAGTAAAGATTTATTCCGGAACCAATCTCGTAGCTTTTCATAAAATCAGGAAGGGCTGTGAACTTCCCTTTCTCTTCAATCTTTTTTCTGAAAAGATCGTCCGCGCTGATCTCATTTTTATAGTGCAGGCCAAACCACTTGTTACTATAGGTGAATCCGCTTTCCATGCTGTAAAATGCCTGATGGTAATTGGAAGTGTAGCCTACAGCGGCATGGATAGCCCAATTTTTTCCCGCGGGATTGTCATGCTTGCCAGGGGTAAGGATTTGTGCGATGCCCGACTGGCTAAGGCAAAAAAGCATCGCAAGTAGTGCCAGCTGAGAAATTGACCTCATCGGTTCATTTCACTTTTACGCAACGCACATAACTCCCTGTTCCTTTCATTCCTTCCCTCATGCCGGCAATGGGCCATTGCGGGTTAAACTCCATATAATAAGTGCTTTTCCCATCGTCGGTAAGGCTTGAAGTCCACATGGTGGTGTAGGTTTCGAAATATTCGAATTCCCCCTTGGGATGCCGCCTTCCGGCAAGTATTACTTCGAAACCCGAGATTCCTCCTTTAATAAGATCATTGTATAGCCGGGCCCTGTTGTCACCATAAATATTGGTTATTTTTTCCCAATCGGCTTTCTCCGGGATTCTCCAGCCTTCCGGAGCCAAACCTCTCGGATCGGTAAGCGCATACCAGTTATACAGCCTGCCGTTAGCACCCCCAACTGAAAAACCATACGAAGGACTATTCTCGTAATAGCACCAGGCCGGAGTGCCTGCCTCACCGGCTTTTTTCCATTCTTTTGCTGTTTTGACCTCCGGGATCGCATCCCCGTTCCTGAATGTCGCCACATCCAAATTTGTTGTCATCCATTCAAGACCTCCGAGAACAACCGTTGGGTCTTGAGCCTGAAGCTTAATTCCGCTGATCAGGAAGAGCAGCAGAAACGAGAGGGTGCTGATTTTTGCAAGGGTTTTCATAAAATTTTCATTTAAATTGTATGTAATTATAGAAACGGGTTTCACATTGGTTCTGAATGCAAAATTACAGCGGTCCCATAAGCCAAGCCCAACAATTCTCATCTTCCGAATAGGGATTTACACGTTTAACTTGCAGTATATTACTATAATCAATGCTTTACAATAAATTTACGTAACGTAAAACTAAAAAAAAAGAATTAGTTCACGACAAAAATTCACAACTTTTTTTAAACGCTTTGAGTATGGCAGCATTAGGGGACAATATCGCCGAAATATCCAAACCAATTAGCATTATGAGATTTTTAACCGGACACTAGTGATTTTAAATAAATTCAAAGTGCAACTATCAAAATGCAAATACCGTCGAAGTGCCAGTACGGTAAAGATTTAAAGGGAATCTGTGGCAACAAAATCTGTGGCAAGGGCAGCGTGGTGGCGTGGTGACGTGACGGGCGCTGCCCTGAGCTTGTAGATGGGGGTGACGAGGTGACGGGGTGACGAGGTGACGAGGTGACGGGGTGACGAGGTGACGGAGTGACGACGACGACGCATTAAAAAATCTGTGGCAACAAAATCTGTGGCAAGGGCAATGTGGCAAGGGCAATGTGGCGGAATCTCCCAAATCCCGGCCGGAACGCAACTTCCTCCTGCCGGAATACGATTCCCTCCCGCCGGAATACGATTCTCTCCTGCCGGAATAAAAATCCCTCCCGCCGGAACCCAACTTCCTCCCGCCGGAATGAAAATTCCTCCTGCCGGAACGCAACTCCCTCCCGCCAGAACGCAACTTCCTCACGTTAACGCGAAAGTCTAGCCCCGACAACTCGGGGGAGTGCCTGTCCCGCAATGCGGGAGGTTGAGGAGGGGCAGTTCAAAGCAGCAACAAACAAAATTCTTTCAACCTTCTTCATTTATGCAATAGTCAAGCTCCCGCCCACTAGGGGGAGTGCCTGTCCCGCAATGCGGGAGCCTGGGGTGGGGCCGAATGCCAATTCCCGCGATAGTCCACTCCGGGGGAGTGCCTGTCCCGCAATGCGGGAGCTTGGGAAGGGGCCGCTCCAAACAGCAACAAACACAATCCCTCCTGCCGGAACTCACAGGAAAAACCGATTCCCTTTTCGTTTTTCCACAAATTGATTACATTTGGTTCCTGTATTAACTTTTAATTAATCCGATTTTAATGGCTGGTTCTTTTCTTTGCCCAATAATCCAATTTTCATTAATAACAAGCATTTAAACATCCAAAGCAATGAAGAATAACAATTTCGCTTCCATTCCAATTTTTCTTACATTTCTAATCATGGGTTTTGGCGACGTATCGGGACCCTTAACCAGCCAGTTGCAGAACGATTTTGAGCTAAGTAATTTTCAAGCGGGATTGGTAACCTTTATGGCTTTTATAATGTTTGGACTGCTTTCTATTCCCATGGGAATCTATCAGGAACGAAAAGGCAGAAAACATGTGCTGACCCTGGGTCTGATCTCTGCCCTCATTGGAATGGCCTTACCTATAATTGGCCGATACGAGTCTTTTGAAATGATCCTTGGCGGACTGCTATTTATGGGCACCGGGGCCACACTTTTACAGGTCGCGGGCAATCCAATTATGCGTGATGTCTCTCCCACGGGAAAATATTCCAGAAATCTTTCTTTTGCGCAATTTGTAAAAGCAATCGGCTCGCTTTCCGGTTCTCTGATTCCGATTCTCGTTGCCCGGTTTTTTGGGCTCGACTGGAAAGTCCTGTTTCCCATTTACGGGATTGTAATCCTTATTGTGATCGTTTATCTCTTCCTGACCCCTATTGAAGAAGACAAAACCGCTAAAGAAACCCCTGCAACATTAAAATCCTGCCTCGGACTCCTTAAGAACCCACTTGTATTGTTAATGGTACTCGGGATATTTGTATATGTGGGCTCTGAAGTCAGCATGAGTGCAAAGCTTCCGAACTACCTGGAATCCAAATTCGACTTCAACATAAAAGAGAAGGGCTTGTTTGGCACCCTCTTCTTTTTCATCTCACTCATGACAGGTCGTTTTATGGGTGGCGTGGTTCTGAATTGGATATCGCCCAAGAAGTTCCTCATAATAACAAGCATACTTTCAATGGCAGGCATAGCTGGCTTATTCTTTTCCCCAAGTCCGTTAATTGCTTTTGTATTTATTTTTATAATCGGATTGGGATTTGCTAACATCTTCCCCCTGATTTTTTCAATTACAATTGATTCCCTGCCCGAAAGAAGCAATGAAATTTCCGGACTAATGGTAACTGCAATCATAGGCGGTGCTATTGTTCCGATTCTTTTCGGCATTACCGCCGATCAGTTTGGATTAATGGCCGGATTCTTTGTTCCCATGGCATGCATGCTATATGTTTTCATAATTGCACTTAATCTGGCAAAGCAGAAATAATGAACCTATTTTCAGACGAACGTATCGTGCTTACCCTGGACGCAGGGGGGACTAATTTTGTTTTCAATGCTCTTCAAAGAGGGAGGGCAATGATTAAAGATATTACCAGACCCTCCAATGCGGATGATCTCAGCCTCTGCATTGAAACGCTAAAAAGCGGATTCAGGGAGGTAATGACAGCCATAGCCGAAAAACCTGTAGCAATCAGTTTTGCTTTTCCCGGTCCGGCCGACTATCCGAACGGAATAATCGGGGACTTGAATAATCTTCCGGCTTTTCGTGGCGGAGTGCCTCTCAAAGCAATCCTTGAGGAGGAGTTTCATTTGCCTGTGTTTATCAATAACGACGGTGACCTGTATGCATACGGGGAAGCGCTTGGCGGCATACTTCCCGAAATAAACGGCAAACTGGAATCGGCCGGAAGTAAAAAAAGATATCATAACCTTGTCGGTCTTACGCTGGGCACAGGCTTTGGAGCCGGCATTGTAAGAAAAAACCAGCTGTTTATCGGTGATAATTCAACCGCTGCCGAAGTTTGGCTTTTCAGCAACCGTTTTTCACCCCGGGTTAATGCCGAGGATGTTGTAAGCACACGATCGGTGCAGAGAGTTTACGCTGAACATGCCGGTCTGAAATACCCTAACGAGCTGATGCCAAGGGATATTTACGAAATCGCCACTGGCATAAGGGAAGGCAATGGAGATGCTGCACGTACAGCCTATCACGAAACCGGAAGGGCTCTTGGCGACACAATTGCCAATCTGTTTACCTTGATCGATGGTATCGTTGTTATCGGGGGAGGTATAACCGGGGCGAGGGATCTTTATATGCCTGCAGTGATGGAGGAATTAAACAGTCATTTTTATCCTTCCAACACAAAAGAGCTTCCCCGGCTTGTGCAAAAGATTTTCAATCTTGACAATGCCGATGAAGAGGCAGCTTTTTGCAAGAGCTATTCAAAAGAGATTCCGGTTCCCGGAACCAACAAAACCCTTAGTTATGATCCGGTTCCCAGGCTGGCAAT
>CAMAZH010000153.1 GCA_945863035.1 Chitinophaga pinensis
GCCAAAACTCCTTATGGACAAGGAATTTCGCTAAATGTGCCAGTTAATAGCGGTGCTGTTCAGATTTCAGGGGTTTTGTCGGTAATCGATTTGTCTCCAGGATTTCATCAAGTCTTTTTCAGGGTTAAAGACAGCAGCAAAGGCTGGTCGCCCCTTACCCCAAAAGCATTCTTGAAACCCTGGCCGCTCGACACGATTGTTGGGTTCCGATATTGCATCGATGGGTCTACAGGAAACCCCTGGGTATACCAGAGTTTTCCGGAACCTTCGAATAACGTGGATTACACGCTCGACATCGAACTTGGTAATTTATTCAAAGGAGTGCATTACATCGAAGCGATGTGCAAAACAAAAAACGGTGCTTGGACACCCATATCAAGCGGTATTTTTTTTAATCTTTACAGCGAAGCTTTGAATATCAAATCCCTCGAGTACTATTTTGAGGACGATAACTCAAATTTGAGCCCGGTTTATACTGTAGACGATTTCACGCCTTCTCCCAACGTTTCTCTCGACTCTGTTAGCTTTGCAATACCGTTTAGCTCTCTTGAGAATATGAAAAGCTATTTTATTTATATCAGGGGAGTTGATGAAACCGGGAATCGTGGACCTTTTGTGAGAGATACAATTGTTTTTCATGCCGCCATAGGGGTAGCAGACCAAATATACCTGTCGTCCGAATTCATTGTTTACCCGAATCCTGCGGGGGAAAGTGTGAATCTTAAGTTTGTGAATTTAAATAACAAAAGCAAAATACCTGTCAGGTTTATAGACCTGACAGGTCGGGTGGTGATGGAAGAGAAACTCGACATTACAGGGAAGGGTTTCCAGACCATCAATATTGCAAAGCTTCCTGCGGGTGCATATCAAATCTTCCTCCTTACTGAGGAGGGCAATTTGAAAGCCCGCGCAAGCTTTGTTAAAAAATGAGGATTACCCGGTTAGCTTTGGGAATGACCCTGACTAATATGCCCGGGCATACAAAACTTTGAATTTTCCGGGTTTGCCGCTGAAAATATCGGTTCCGGTGTTTTCCTCGGTATCCAGGGGGATACAGCGTATTGTAGCTTTTGTTTCCTCCTTGACCTTAACTTCGGTTTCTGCAGTACCGTCCCAGTAAGCGGATATAAAACCGCCTTTGGTGTCGAGTACCTCTTTGAATTCGTCCCACGACGAAACAGAAGTAATATTGCTTTCTCTGAAATTCAAGGCTTTTGTATAGATGTTTTTCTGAATTTCATCTAGGAGCTCAACAATGTAATCTGCAATGTTTTCCTGTGGGAGAACCTTTTTTTCAAGGGTGTCGCGTCGGGCCAGTTCAATAGTACCGTTTTCCAGATCGCGAGGTCCCAGAGCTAGCCTTACAGGAACTCCTTTTAGCTCATATTCGGCGAATTTCCATCCGGGTTTCTGGGTGTCGCGGTTGTCGTATTTCACCGAAACACCCTTGTCTTCCAGGTCCTTCTTAATTTTTTCGGCAACAGCGTTCAGCCCGGGCAGTTGATCCAATCCCTTGTAAATAGGAACGATAACCACCTGTATAGGGGCCAGTTTCGGGGGAAGCACAAGGCCGTGGTCATCCGAGTGTGCCATCACCAAAGCTCCCATTAGACGGGTGGAAACTCCCCACGAAGTAGCCCAAACATATTCGAGTTTTCCTTCCTTGCTGGTGAACTGCACATCAAAGGCTTTGGCGAAATTCTGACCCAGAAAATGCGATGTACCAGCTTGTAAAGCCTTGCCATCCTGCATCAGAGCTTCAATACAATAGGTGTCGAGAGCACCGGCAAAGCGCTCGTTTTCACTTTTGCGTCCGATAATAACGGGCATAGCCATAAAATTTTCCGCGAAATCAGCATATACATGAACCATCCTCATAGTTTCCTCCACTGCTTCCTGCATGGTGGCATGGGCGGTATGCCCTTCCTGCCATAGGAATTCTGCCGTGCGAAGGAACAGCCGGGTTCTCATCTCCCAGCGAACCACGTTTGCCCACTGGTTAATCAGCAGGGGAAGGTCGCGGTACGATTGGATCCAATTTTTATAGGTGCTCCAGATTATGGTTTCAGAAGTCGGGCGGATAATCAATTCCTCTTCCAGTTTGGAATCGGGATCAACAATAACGCCGCCGTTAACCGTGTCGTTTTTAAGTCTGTAATGAGTAACCACGGCGCATTCCTTGGCGAAACCCTCTACATGGCTTGCCTCCTTGCTAAAGAATGACTTCGGGATAAAAAGCGGGAAATATGCGTTGGAGTGACCGGTATCCTTAAATTTTTTGTCCAGGGCTGCCTGCATCTTTTCCCATATGGCATAACCATAAGGTTTGATTACCATGCAGCCGCGGACGGCTGAATTTTCTGCGAGATCTGCTTTAATCACAAGGTCATTGTACCACTGGGAATAGTTTTCCGCTCGGGTAGTAAGTTCTTTAGCCATTCGAATTCTGTTGTTTTTAAAATAATGTGCAAAATAAGCGAATTTATTCGGGAAGAGAAAATGTAAAATGCCTGCGGTATAAATCGAAGGCGTATTTTTAGGGAAACAGTTTCTTCATTATTGTGCCTAAAAATGTATGGGGTTGGTTGGAAGCGCAGCCTCCAACCAACCCCATGCAACTCTATTTAATCCTTAATTATTTAACTCTTGCACCCGGCACTCTGGCTTCATGCGCCATGGCTTCAATTTTCCTCGTAGCTTTCGTTTCAAAGCGGCTTAGAGCTGATTTCTTACCTTCAGGATAGTAATCCACCAGAGCTGTCCAATAGGTTATGGTTCCGGGGATAAGAACCGGGGTTTCGATGAAACCCACATCCTCGGCGGCAAGCTTGTAGTTATCGTGGTTGGGTCCCCAAACATCCACATAGTACCTTTTAGGGGCAAGATGGTCAAAACGAACAACCCCGCTGGCATTGGTGAATTTCTCAGCTACTATAATTGCGTCATCTGGGTGCTCCCAATCATATACAGTTTCATATAATACTACGCTGATATCGGATACCAGATAAAACGGCTCGTAATATTCCTCAACGGTAATTTCAATACTTGCATCAATCACGCTTACTGTTATGAAAGTTTCGTCAACCTGGTTATTGTAAAATGCTTTCAGGCTAACTGTGTAAATCCCATCCATATCGAAATAGTGGGATGCATTGAAACTGTTGGATTTGAACCCGTCTCCAAAATCCCATTCGAAGCTCTCGGCATCAATGGAGCGGTTGGTAAAATAAACAGTCTCACCGATTCCCACAACCGTGTCGGAAACAGTGAAATCAGCGAATGGATCTTTACTGCAACCTACAAACAGTATAGATATCGCGGCGAGTAAAAGGATGGAATTTTTCATGACTCAGCGTTTTTGATTAACATTTGATGTCAAAATCCAAATAACGTGCCAAAGAAGTTGTTAAATTTGGAAAATATACGTTTTCACGTAAACGGTAAAAAAAATAAAAGTAACTATTTGCTGCTAATTTGCAATAGTCGTTTTGCATGATAGAAAATACATTAATTAACAAATATGGACAACAAGGAATTCCGCAAGCAAGCCCATAAGATGGCAGATTGGATGGCAGATTTTATCGAGAACATTGAAGAACGACCGGTTAAGAGTCTCGTACAACCAGGCGAAATATTCCGTCAGCTGCCCGATTCTCCTCCCGCGAAAGGCGAACACATCGAAGCCGTAATCGATGATGTAAACAGGATTATCCTGCCCGGAATCACCAACTGGCAAAGTCCGAATTTCTTTGCTTATTTTCCTGCCAACTCAAGCTATCCTTCCATATTGGCTGAAATGATTACCGCCACCTTAGGCGCTCAGTGCATGGTTTGGGAAACCTCTCCTGCCGCGGCAGAATTGGAGGAAATGACAATGAACTGGCTGAAGGAAATGACGGGTATCCCTCAGGGTTTCGGGGGAGTGATCCAGGATTCGGCCTCCACCTCCACTCTGGTAGCTGTATTGTCGGCACGTGAACGGAAAAGCCAATTTTCCATAAACGACAAGGGTTTCGAAGGCAATGTCTTTCGTGTTTATTGCAGCAGCGAAGCTCATTCGTCGGTGGAGAAAGCCGTTAAGATTGCCGGTATAGGTCGACATAATCTGCGGAAAATCGAAGTTGATGAGCAACTGGCAATGGACCCCGGCAAGCTGGAAGAGGCCATTCTCCGTGATCTTAAGGATGGGTTCCTTCCTACCTGCGTCGTTGCGGCTGTAGGAACCACGGGGACCGTGGCGATGGACCCTGTTGCGGACATTGCCCGGATATGCAAGAAATATGGAATCTGGCTTCATATCGATGCGGCCTATGCCGGATCTGCAATGGTTCTGCCTGAATACCGTTATTTGATTGCCGGTATTGAAGATGCAGACAGTTATGTGTTTAACCCGCATAAATGGATGTTTACCAACTTCGATTGCTCGGCCTATTTTGTCAAGGATACCGAGACGCTAATTCGCACTTTTGAGATCTTGCCTGAATACCTGAAGACACGGGCAGACAGCGTGGTAAATAATTACAGAGACTGGGGAATTCAGCTGGGACGACGCTTCCGGGCCCTTAAACTCTGGTTTGTGATCCGGGAAATGGGAGTTGAGGGTATCAGGGAGAAAATCGCCAATCATATATCATGGACCAGGGAACTGGCTTCGCAGATCAGGAGTGAACCAGGATTTAAATTGTTTGAGCCGCAAAACCTTGCGTTGGTTTGTTTTGCTGTTGTTCCCGATAAAGTGAAGGATATGGAAGGCCTTAACCTCTTGAACCTCGATTTTCTCCATGTGCTCAACAGCTCGGGAAAGGTTTATCTCTCTCACACGAAGGTGGGGGGAACTGTTTATCTCAGGATGCAGATCGGCCAAACAAATGTGGAAAGGGAACATGTTCAAAAAGCCTGGCTATTTATAAAAACGGAAGCACTTAAATACTTGTAAATATGGACCGCTGGAATCTGAAAAACAAAAAGGCCGTTGTAACGGGCGGTACCAAGGGTATCGGAAGGGCAATTGTTGAAGAGTTTTTAGCACATGGCGCCGAAGTTCATGTGGTTGCGCGAAACAGGGAGGAATTGAATCTCATGGCAGAGAAGTTTGTTTTTGAAAGGGAACGGCTTCATTTTTCCTCCCTCGATATAAGCATAAGTACCGATAGTGCAGAACTGGTTACAGAGGTTAAAAGTCGCTGGAAAAGCCTGGATATCCTGGTTAACAATGTTGGCACCAATATCAGGAAATCGGCGAGGGATTACAATGAAGAGGAATACGCAAAGATCTTTAACACGAACCTTCATTCGGCTTTTGGCTTAAGTATGAATCTCCATGGACTACTTAAGGCTTCAGGGGATGCTTGTATAATCAATATTTCATCGGTGGCGGGTTTGGGACATATGCGTACCGGTATAGTGTATGGTATGACCAAAGCCGCAATAAACCAGATGACTGCCAATCTTGCTGTGGAGTGGGCGGCCGATCGAATCAGGGTAAATGCCATTGCACCATGGTATATCCAAACGCCATTGGCAGAGCAGGTTTTAAAAAACAAAGATTATCTCGATGCTATCCTTGAAAAAACTCCCATGAAACGGGTCGGGCAGCCTTCTGAAGTTGCCGCTTTGGCAGCATTCCTGGCAATGCCTGCTTCCTCCTACATAACCGGACAGTGCATAGCCGTCGATGGGGGATTTATCGCGAATCGGTTTTAAGGGGGAAAAGATTTCAGTCTGAAGTTGGGTCCGGGGAAAAATGCTTCCGTGTAAGTGGATTCCTTGCAATTTAATGTCTGTTTTCACAGACTTTACAACATGTCTATAGGATTTTCAGAAATTTCTTTAATATATTTATCGCCTTACAAATTTCCATGCTCCATGAAATCAACTCCTAATCATTTTAAACTGTTTTTTCTTCTTTTACTAATCGCCCTAAACGGTTTTTCGCAGGCTCAACACAAAGAAATCAGTCTTGATGATATCTACAAGAATTTTGTTTTTTACCCCAAATCGATCGATAAGATACGTTCCATGAACGATGGATTGTATTATACCACCCTGGAGCATTCGGGAATTATCAGTCGATGGGATTATGCGACAGGGGAGGCGGTTGACGAAATTTTCACGGCTGTAAGCCACTCCATCAAAGGGGTTAGCGATTATGAATTTAGCGCCGATGAGAGAAAGATATTGTTGGCAACAGCTAAAGAAAGGATTTACAGACACTCCTATAAGGCAGAATATTTTATTTTCGACCGCGACACCAGGGAGCTAAAGCCTCTGTCTTCAGGAGGAAAGCAGCAACTCGCATCGTTTTCTCCCGATGGCAAAAAAGTTGCTTTTGTGAGGGGAAACAATCTTTTTGTTACGGACGTGGAAAGCGGGTCGGAATTTCAGATTACAAGCGACGGAGAACATGGAAAAATCATTAATGGAGCAACCGACTGGGTTTATGAAGAGGAGTTTGGTTTTGCAAAAGGCTTTGCCTGGTCGCCCGACAGCAAGAAAATCGCGTATTACCGATTCGATGAGTCGCGTGTAAAGGAATTCAGCATGGTGATGTACAAGAACCTTTACCCGGAAGAATACAGGTTCAAATATCCCAAGGCCGGGGAAGAAAATTCCCTGGTTTCGATACATACCTTCCTTCTTGAATCCCAAACTACAGTTAAAATGGACATTGGGCCAATCACCGACCAATACATAGGCAGGATTTTGTGGACGAATGATCCGGATAAGCTCAGCATTATCAGGATTAATCGATTGCAGAATGCTCAGGATATTCTTCATGCCGATGCGAAAACCGGGGTTTCGGAGGTCGTCTTTTCCGAAAAGAATGAGAGATACATCAATGAACCCAACGACAATTCGGTAATTTACCTCCCCGACGGGAAGAATTTTGTCATTCAGTCGGAACGAAGCGGTTGGCTGCATTTTTACCTGTACAATTTCGTTTCAAAAGAGCTGAAGCCCATTACAGCAGGCGATTTTGATATCATCTCTTATTTGGGCTACGATGCCAAAACCCGGAACCTGTATTTTCTTTCACACGAACGAGGAGCTATTTACCAGGATGTGTACTCGGTGCGGACCGATGGGACGAACAAGAAACGAATCAGTACCGAGGATGGCTGGAACGGTGCTGAGTTCAGCCGCAGTTTCAAATATTATATTTTGGATCATGCTACAATCAATCAACCTGCCAAATATACCCTTCACGACTCAAAAGGTAAGCAAATCAGGGTGCTTGAGGAGAATTCCGAATTGAAAGTTAAAATGAAGGAATATAATTTTGTTAGTCATGAGTTTCTTAGTATTCCTGCCGGAGAGGGACTGAATCTTAACGCTTGGCTTATGAAACCGGCCGATTTTGATCCCTCGAAAAAATACCCTTTGTTCATGTATGTTTATGGAGGACCCCAGTCGCAGGAGGTTATCGACAATTTTACCTTCTCCGACATGTGGTTCCAGATGCTGGTGCAGAAAGGGTATATTGTGGCCTGCGTTGACGGACGGGGTACCGATGGAAGGGGTGAGGATTTTCGCAAAGCCACCTATATGCAACTTGGGAAATACGAAACCCGGGACCAGATTGCCGCTGCCCGTTGGTTTGGGGAGCAAGCCTACATTGATGCTTCGCGTATCGGGATGTTTGGATGGAGCTATGGCGGGTACATGAGTCTTTCATGCCTTTTTTCGGCAGCAGACCTGTTTAAGATGGCAATTTCGGTGGCTCCGGTTACGAACTGGAGGTTTTACGATTCCGTCTATACCGAACGTTATATGCGAAAACCCCAGGACAACCCTGGCGGTTATGACGAGAACTCTCCTATAAACCATGTGAAGAAGATGAAAGGAAAACTACTTCTTGTTCACGGGATGGCCGACGACAACGTGCATTTTCAGAACTCGACCGAACTGGTTCAGAAATTAATTGAGCACAACAAACAATTCGACATGCAGTTTTACCCCAATCGCAACCATGGGATTTACGGGGGGAATTCCACAATTCATCTTTATACGAAAATGACCGATTTTATTGAGGAGAATCTATAGGGGGTGGAATATTCCGTCATTGTTCCACCCTGTATTATCGTTTTTCTCTTCAGTAATTCATTGAAGCAATACTTTTAACATCCCATGAATCAAAGCAACAGGCAATACTATAAAACCAGCCAGTAGCATTCCTAATTCATAGACAAGTTTGCTCTCTTTGTAGGGTTTGCCCTTGAGTCGTGAATGAAATGCGCTGAAAGGAATACCGTAGATGTTACCCGCAATCATTATTCGACAAGCAGAGAGAATGATTTCAGCTTTTTCTTTTCCATATTCATCGATTATTGATTCAAAGGCATCCTTTTTGGGGAATCCTCGCGAATCGGCGAAATGTTGAGCAAAAACGATGGCTTTGGCTTCTTCTTCCTTTAAAAAAATTCCGTCACCACTCAAGAAACTATTAATCTCTTCAGTGCTCATTCCTTTTTTGAGGGCCATATAGGTGTGAGCATAAGAACAAGCTGCACATCCGTTAACCTCAGTTACGGCCAATTGCAAACGCTCCACGAAATTTTTGTCAACCAATTTCTTTCTGTTGTTTCCAATCATCTTGGCCGCTGCACTTGGTATCATTACAAAAGAACGGTACATTTCCCATGGG
>CAMAZH010000154.1 GCA_945863035.1 Chitinophaga pinensis
AAATGTCCGACTCCAGAATGCTTTGGATGTATTGGTGGAAAACAATGTGGTAACTGGAAGATATATTGCCGATGAAAACACCCGTATGGCAAACCAGGCAACATTAATGCTCCTGATTATAATTGGACTTGCCGTAACACTTGCACTGGCCCTTGCTTTTGTTATTTCTTTTAACGTCCAGTCAATTATCAAATCCCTTATCGATCAGGCGAAAATCCTTGCCGATGCAGCCATTGGCGGCAAGCTCGACACCCGTGGCGACCCCGAAAAGGTCAACTTCGAGGTGAGGGAGATCGTCGTGGGCGTGAATAAAACCCTCGACGCGGTGATCGGCCCCTTGAACGTTGCGGCCGAGTATGTCGACCGTATTTCCAAAGGCGACATTCCCCCGAGGATCACCGACAACTACAACGGCGACTTCAACGAGATCAAGAACAACCTGAACATGTGCATCGACAATCTGAGCGGCCTAATCGACGAGATGACCGTGATGTCGCAGCAGCACGATCTGGGCGAGATTGACGTGAAAATCGATTCGAACCGGTTCCAGGGAGCCTTCCAGAAAATGGGAATGGGCGTGAACGACATGGTCTTTGGCCACATCGCCGTTAAGAAGAAAGCGATGGCCTGCGTGGCGGAGTTCGGTGCGGGTAACTTTGATGCCCCTCTGGAGCAATTCCCCGGGAAAAAGGCGTTCATCAACCAGCATATGGAGGAACTGAGAGCAAACGTAAAGGAATTCATCAGGGATATGCAGAATATGTCGGAACAGCACGATCTGGGCGACATAGACGTTCGCATCGACGAGTCGAAGTTCCAGGGAGCCTTTAAAACCATGTCTGAGGGAGTTAACACGATGGTCTTTGGCCACATCGCGGTGAAGAAAAAAGCGATGGCCTGCGTCACCGAATTTGGTCAGGGCAACTTCGACGCCCCGCTGGAGAGGTTCCCGGGCAAGAAGGTTTTCATCAACAACACGATCGAGGAGCTGCGCAAGAACCTGAAGGAGGTCACCGGCGACGCGAGCATACTTGTGGAGGCAGCGGTAAACGGCAAACTGGCCACCCGTGCCGACGTGAGCAAGTACAGCGGCGACTGGCTGAAGCTGGTCAAGGGGATAAACGACACGCTCGACGCGGTAATCGGCCCCTTGAACGTTGCGGCAGACTATGTTGCCCGGATCTCGGTGGGCGATATGCCCGAGGTGATCACCGACAGTTACAACGGCGATTTCAACAACATCAAGAACAACCTGAACGTGATGATCGTGTCGCTGAACGACATCGTAGGCAAAGCCAGGCTTGTAGCCGAGGGCGATCTCACGGTGGACCTGAAGAAGCGATCGGAGAACGACGAGCTGATGCAGTCGCTCACCGACATGGTAAAGGCCACGGCCAACATCATCTCGGAGTTCCAGACGGCAGCGAACAACATCTCGGCCTCGAGCCAGCAGATGAGTTCCACCTCTCAGCAGATGAGCCAGGGCGCCACCGAGCAGGCCTCTTCGGCCGAGGAAGTGTCCTCGTCGATGGAGGAGATGGCAGCCAACATACAGCAGAACACCGACAACGCGCAGCAGACCGAGAAGATCGCGATCAACGCAGCCGAAGGCATCAACAGCGTGAACAACGCTGCGGGCGAGACGCTCAAGTATATGCAGGATATTGCCGAGAAGGTATCGATCATCGGCGAGATTGCCCGCCAGACGAACATCCTTGCGCTCAACGCAGCGGTTGAAGCCGCCAGGGCAGGGGAGCACGGCAAGGGCTTTGCGGTTGTTGCAGCAGAGGTAAGAAAGCTTGCAGAACGCAGTCAGGTAGCAGCCGTAGAGATTGATCTGCTTACGAAGAACAGTGTAAAAGCCACCGACGAGTCTGGAAGACTTCTTTCAGCAATAGCTCCGGAGATCGGCAAGACGGCCAAGCTGGTGCAGGAGATCGCAGCGGCAAGCATCGAGCAGAACTCGGGTGCCGACCAGGTGAACAACGCCATACAACAGCTCAACCAGGTCACGCAGCAGAACGCAGCGGCATCCGAAGAGATGGCCACAAGCTCCGAGGAACTGGCCGGACAGGCAGAAGCTTTGCTGGAGATGATCTCGTTCTTCAAACTCGAGAGCGACTCGCACCATCATAAGACAGCTCAAAAACAGGTACAGGCAACACAGAAACCCGAAACCCGCAACGGAAACCGGATCGGGTCAACCATGGAGTCAATCGCCAGGGATATGAAGACGGCATACAAGAAACCGACGTCCGTCTCCACCAATGGTGTGCATATCAACATGGGAAAGGACCATCTGGACGCAGGATACGAAAAATTTTAGGTTAATAGATAGGTTTAGTTAGTTAATTGGTTAGTTAGGGATTTTAGAGAAGTGCCTTATCGGTTTCCGCCCGATTTAACGCAAACAAATCGGGTCGGGCCGGTAAGGTTCTTTAAAAGGAAACAAAAAGTTATAAACATTAAAGCATTCTTTTAAAATGGCATTCACATATTTTTTCAGGGATAAACAGACATTGGATTACGCTGTAGAACAACTTCTTCCGCGCGTTTCCGGTAAGAGTAAAATCAAAATTTGGGATGCTGGCTGCGCTTCAGGGCAGGAGCCGTATACCTTCGCAATACTCCTGGCTGAAAAAATGGGGAAGTTCAGCTTCAAAAACGTCGAGATACATGCAACCGATGTGGATATCAGCAACCAATTCGGAGAACTCATAAGCACAGGGATATATCCTTATGCTGAATTGCAGAGAATCCCGGAAGAGCTGTTTTTAAAGTATTTCCAAAAATGCGAGACAGTAACCGATGCTTTTCAGGTAGTTTATGAACTGAGGTCGAAGGTGAAATACAAGCGTGAGGACCTGCTCTCGTTTATCCCTACAAGCAATGATTTTAGCCTGGTGATCTGCAAGAATGTTTTGCTTCACCAGAACTACGAACAAAGGATTAAGATACTTGAGATGTTTTATAATTCAATGTCCCCAGGGGGCTTATTGGTGATGGAACAAACCCAGAAACTGCCGGATGAGTTGTCCGGCAAATTCGAATTGCTTGCGGTTAACGCCCAGGCGTACAGAAAAAAATAAGTCCCGGGTTTATCAGGCTTTCCAGACCGTGGTTTTGAAGTCAAAAATATCTGTTTAACACTTTTTTAAAATAGACATGAGCGAAATAATAACTTCCGATTACAGGAACGATTACTACAAAGTACAAATGGCAGACGAGGATTTCACCCGACTTAGCTCATTTATTTATAACGAGCTGGGAATCAAAATGCCGGATGTGAAAAAAGTAATGCTGCAAAGTCGCCTTCAAAAACGACTGTCGGAACTGAAAATCGCCACATTCAAAGAATATATCGACTTTGTTTTTTCAAAGGAAGGGAAAACCGAAGAGATAATCAAGATGATCGATTTGGTTACCACCAATAAAACCGATTTCTTCAGGGAACCGGCCCACTTTGATTTTTTACTTGAAACAGCCCTTCCCCAACTGATTGATAACAACCGTGAACATACCAGTATAAAAATTTGGAGCGCAGGCTGCTCCAGCGGTGAAGAGCCCTATACCCTTGCCATGGTGCTTAAGGAGTTCTCCCTTAACCATCCGGGAATGGATTTCGAAATTCTGGCAACCGACCTGTCAACAAAAATCCTCGATAAGGCGGTAATGGCTATTTATGCCGATGACCGTATAACGGGAGTTCCATACGAGCTGAAGAAAAAGTACTTTCTCAAAAGCAAGGATCCCCTCAATAAAACGGTAAGAATTGTACCCGAACTCCGATCAAAAATAAGCTTTAAGAGATTGAACTTTATGGATGCACAATACGCTGTTGAAAAAGAATTTGATATTGTGTTTTGCCGCAATGTGCTGATCTATTTCGACAGGGAAACCCAACAGCAGGTCATTACCAAGCTGGCTTCAAAACTTAAACCTAATGGTTATTTCTTTCTTGGGCATTCCGAATCCATTACCAATATGAATGTCCCTCTGAGACAAATAAAACCAACGATTTTCAGGAAAATTTGAAAAGCAGGAAAAAATCATAATCAAACCAGATAATCATTACGTCACAAAATCCACAACCATGGTCCGAATAACAGATGAGGAATTGATCGAGGAACTGCGCATCCGCATGAACGAAAACCTTCGGTCGCTAAATGAATTAAAATTGCTTGCAAGTGAATTAAAGGTAGTTAATAAGAAACTCGAGGAGTCTGAAACACTTAAAAGTCATTTTATTTCAAATATTACTAACGAGATCATCAATCCCTTTACCTCAATTTTGGGGCTTTCAAAAGCAATTTTGTCGGTTGAAAAGGAGAATTGGAAGAAGGTAATCTCCATGGTGGTTCTTATCCACAGTGAAGCATTCGCTCTCGATTTTCAGTTGAAGAATATTTTCGCGGCCGCAAAGATCGAGGCAGGGGAAATTTTTCCTGAGATAGGAAGGGTGGATGTAAGCGGATTAATAAGTTCGGTTATTGAATCCTTTCAGGTTGAAGCAAAGAAGCGTAAAATCCAATTTAATTTCAAGTTCGACGAGGTCCGCAATAACGACTCTGTATTCTATTTCAAAACGGATGCTGAAAAACTAAAACTCATTCTCTCGAACCTTATCTGCAATTCCTTGAAATACAGCAAGGAAAATGGGATTGTTAATGTTCGCGCCTGGACATTGAACTCGGAGTTGCTGGTTTCGGTTCATGACAATGGGATCGGTATTTCTGAGGATTATCAGAAGGTTATTTTCGATCGCTTCAACCGGGTCGAAAACACAATTACTTCCGTTAACCGCGGCCATGGTTTAGGCCTGTCGATCAATAAAGCCTTGCTTGATATATTAAATGGGGAAATAAGCCTCCAGAGCGAGAACGGAAACGGCGCGGTCTTCACCATCCGCATCCCTGAAGCCGATGAAGAAGCTTATTTGACAGCATCCGATGGTAACGAACTCTTTTTTGATGACAAACAAGTTTTTTAGAACTACAAAAAATGTCTGAGCCAGCTTCCCACTTCCTTTATCCCTCTGCATTATTTGCAAGCAAGGAACCCTATATAGTAAACACAATTCTTGGATCTTGTGTCTCGGTTTGCCTAATAGATTCAAAACTACAGATAGGAGGTATTAATCATTATATGTTGCCTTTTTGGAACGGCCAGGGTTTGGCCTCTCCTAAATTCGGAAACATTGCAATAAACAAACTGATTGAGAAAATGCTGTCGATGGGTTGTGTGAAGAATAACCTACATGCGAAAGTTTTCGGGGGAGGCAATATATTCGAATCCAACCTTCTGCAGTTTCAAATAGGGGAGCGAAATATTGCAGTTGCCAATGAAATGCTGATGGAACATCAGATAAGGATTATCAGCTCCAGCACCGGTGGGAATTTGGGACGCAAAATCCAGTTTAACACCCTCACCGGAGAGATAATTCAAAAAATGATCGAGAAGAAGAATGTGATGTGCGAAGAACCATAATAGCAAATCTGCAAATGTAGAACAATCCAATTATCCTTAATTATTTAATACTACTTATCATGGAAGTACAACTCTTTATACAAGTAATGAATTTCCTCAGGCAGGAATCCGAAAGACAATTGCTTTTGAAGAAATACACAGAACTGGAAGGCTTGCTTAAAGACGCTTCAGCCAATCCCGACAGCAATTTTTCGGATGAGATTTTCGGGTCAAAAGAACGATTAAAATCATACCTGCTCCATAACAATCCCTCAAAAATGGGAGAGGATGCATTCTGTGTGTTTAAAAAGTTTGATACAAATGACGTTTTTGGCGAACCGGCAGCTAATTTTATCGATTTCTTGTTCAAAGCCAAATCCAATGATTATTTAAGCCTTTCGAACGCCATTGGAGTAAAGAGCAAGATGCTTTCTAAACAAATGAATGCAGTCAGCCAGTTCTATGAGGTTTTTGAGCAGGTGATTATCGCCGACCTGATCGACAACCCGGAGCCCGTCAGCCTAAATTCCGGCTTGTATCTGTTTTTCGAAGGCGACCTAACCGTGAAAAACATCAGCGAACTTGAACGCTATACACGGATTTGGAATGGCATTTTGCAGAGTTTTGCGGAACTCTCCGGCTGCGAGAACCAAGCACTGGAATTCACTGGTTTGCAGGAAAAATCAAACATACTTGGAGTCTCTATGGAAGAATCCACCCTTGATGCATTTATGAGGGGCTCGCTTGGTATCCTGAGCTCACTGTATATTATTGAGAAAATCAGGAAAATACAGCTCGATTTGTCCCCACTGATTCTGTCAAACGACTATTACCAGATGCTTGAGGAAGAAATTGACGGGGTAATTGACAACACGGCTGCTGCCGTGGTAGAGGAATTAATCGCCAACTACTATAAGTCCGATCCTGCCGATGTGGAAACAGTTGCTGAAAACCTTAACCGCTCTTTAAAACAGATCCTCAATTTTGCAGACAAGGGAGGTCGGTTCGAATGCATGCCCATAGCAGGTTCATTGGAAGGGGAAGCGTTAAATAAGGGTTTGGCAGATTCGTTCCTCAATATCCGGCGAAGCCATCAGAATTCTGTCAGGGAACCAAAACAGGATGTTGCTGTAGAAACCGAAATGGCTCAGTAAATGGCCTAAAACAATGCTCCTTTGACAATAATCATTTTCCGAATTTGAGCTAAATACGTTCCCAATCATTTTTCTGATAACCTATATGTATGCTAACGAATAATAAAAAAATAAAGGTCCTTATTGTCGATGACTCAGCAGTGGTCAGACAAACCCTTTCCTCAATTTTCCAATCGGATCCGGATATTGAAGTGATTGACACAGCTGTTGACCCTTATTTCGCCGCACAAAAAATACAAACGGAAATCCCGGATGTAATTACTCTCGATATTGAAATGCCAAGAATGGATGGGCTCACCTTCCTGAAGAAAATCATGAGCCAACACCCCATTCCGGTGGTTATTATTTCCAGCTTAACTGCCGAGGGATCCTTAACCGCAATAAAAGCTCTTGAATATGGAGCGGTTGAGATTATTACAAAACCCCAGTTGGGGACCAAAGCCTTTTTTGAGGAGTCGAAAATCAGACTCTGCGATGTGATTAAAGCCGCCGCACAAGCTAATTTGAGGAAAAAGTTGATTTCAGTCTCGCCAATCGATGTGAAACCCAAACTGTCGGCCGATGCCGTTCTGGCTAAGGTGAATTCAAACAGTATGATTAAGACAACCGACACGGTGATTGCCGTTGGTGCTTCTACCGGGGGAACAGAAGCCCTTTCGGTATTTTTACAGGCTCTCCCTGCCGATATGCACGGTATCGTTGTCGTTCAGCATATGCCTGAATTGTTCACAAAATCCTTTGCGAACCGCCTTAATGAATTATGCAAGATTACAGTTAAGGAAGCTGAAAACGGAGACACCGTTTTTCCCGGCAGGGCTTTGATCGCTCCCGGAAATAAACACATGCTCCTGCGCCGCAGCGGGGCACGGTACTATGTCGAAGTAAAAGACGGGCCTTTGGTGAACCGACACAGACCTTCGGTTGACGTTCTGTTCCGGTCAACCGCCCAGTATGCTGGTTCTAATGCCATCGGTGTCATTATGACGGGTATGGGCGATGACGGGGCAAAAGGCCTGCTGGAAATGAAAGAGTCCGGTGCGAAAACTATTGCGCAGGATGAAAAATCCTGCGTGGTGTTCGGAATGCCTAAGGAAGCCATTAAGCTGGAAGCAGCCGATCATATTCTCCCCCTGGATAAAATTGCCCCTTTTATAATTAAGATGAAATAGCCGAAACCGTTTTTAGCCCCATATGCTTATGAAAAGGATACGAATTAGCCTTTGCATTGCCCTGTTTAGTTCTGCTGTGCTTCAAACTGAGGCCCAATTTGACGAGTCGAGCGTCTTTCTGGCATTTAACCCTAAAGAAACCCCGGCCGAAAAATGGATTGAGAACACAATTTTCGGAAATCCGCAAACTTATGATACACTGACAACGGAGCTTCATTCCAGCAAACAGTCCCTTAACCTTCCGGAAAAACAAAATTACGCTGCTCCGGAAACCGAGACTGAAAAAAAAGAAAGCCTGAGTGCCGATTTTGAAATCCGCCAAAGGACAGAATACCGCAACGGATACAGCACCTTGCCTAATCCGTCAGATAACCCGGCCCTGCTGTGCTTCCAACGAACCCGTGCAGGGATAAATTACAGCACGGGGAAAATCACTACAGCCTTTCACCTGCAGGACGTTAGAACCTGGGGCGAATCAAAAGCCAAGTTGGATGCACCTTCAGTCGGTGTTTACGAAGCATGGCTTGAAGTCCGGTTGAATGATTACTCCAGCGTGAAGTTGGGACGCCAAAGCCTGAAATACGATGATCAAAGGTTTCTATCAAACACGGATTGGAACAATGTCGCTACATCCCACGATCTCGCCCTGTTGAAACTTGAAAAGGGCGCTTCGCTAATGCATCTGGGATTGGCATACAACAATGATAAGGATAAACTGTTTGAAAACAATTATCCGGT
>CAMAZH010000155.1 GCA_945863035.1 Chitinophaga pinensis
GAATATCAGTATCGAATATATGTATGCTTTCTCCCTCGAGAAAAAGGCTATGATTGTTCTTCGTACCGAAGATACCGAAAAGGCTCTCATTGCCATTCAAAAGCATAAAATGGAGCTTGTGAAGGGAAGTGACCTTTACGAGTTTTAGCTGACCCTGATGGAGGTATCTCATTTCCTTCCTTTTGGCAAAGCCTTCTTAGGGTATCACGATTTTGAAAAATTGAAAAACAACAATACAAATGATCTGGAACAAATCCCGTGAGTGTCTTTCAAGAGACGAGATGAGGTCTCTGCAAGGCGCTGCACTCTCCGAACTCGTTGAAAGAGTATATTACAATGTGCCGTTTTACCGTGAGAAAATGCAGCAAGCCGGTCTGCACCCTGATGACATCAAAGGAATGGACGACCTGCAACGACTGCCGTTTACCACCAAGCAGGATTTGCGCGACAATTATCCTTTTGGGTTGTTTGCAACCCCAATGAGCGAAATAATACGGCTTCATGCATCTTCGGGAACAACTGGAAAACCAACCGTTGTGGGATATACCCGAAAGGATCTCAACACATGGTCGGAAGTGGTGGCACGAACCATGACCTGCGCAGGGATCGGTAAGAAAGATATTATCCAGATTGCCTATGGGTACGGACTTTTCACCGGCGGACTCGGGATTCACTATGGAAGCGAAAAGATAGGTGCGGTTGTTATCCCTGTTTCTGGGGGAAATACCAAAAGGCAGCTTCAATTGTTGCAGGATTTCGGAAGTACGGCTATTGCCTGTACACCATCATATGCACTGTTTCTGGCCGAAGCTATTGAGGAATTCGGAATGAAACCCGAAGATCTTCATCTGAGGGTAGGTATTTTCGGTGCAGAGCCTTGGACGGAAAACATGCGAAAAGAGATCGAATCAAAGTTGCGGATCAAAGCAATCGACATTTACGGCTTAAGCGAAGTTATCGGTCCGGGTGTTGCCAGCGAATGCATGGAGCAGAATGGATTGCATATCAACGAAGATCATTTTATCCCCGAAATAATCGACCCGGTTAGCCTTGAAGTACTTCCTCAGGGAGCAAAAGGAGAGCTGGTATTTACCACTGTAAGCAAAGAAGGTTTGCCACTTGTCCGTTATCGCACAAGAGACCTGACACGACTTGATTCTTCCCCATGCGCATGCGGACGTACCTTGGTTCGCATGGAGAAATGTACGGGGCGAAGCGATGATATGCTTATTATCAGGGGAGTAAACCTGTTCCCATCCCAAATTGAGAGCGTTCTGCTGGAGATGAGCGAGACCAAGCCACATTACATGATCATTGTGGATCGTAAAAACAATCTCGATTCCCTTCAGGTTGAGGTTGAGGTTGAGGAGCAATTTTTTATGGATAAGATAAGCCAGCTTCAGGCACTGAGACAAAAAATCCAATCCAACCTGGAAAGCGCACTCGGATTATCGGTGGATGTGAAGCTTGTTGAGCCAAAAACGATACAGAGGAGTGAGGGCAAGGCTGTTCGGGTAATTGATAACAGGAAGATTGTTTAACCGGAGATGTCATAACATTTTGTGATGACATCCATTCCCGTTCTGATTCGGAAAGTTGAAACCTAAAATCTGCGGGAAAAATATCGATATTTAACTTGGTGTCCTGGTTCAGGTCAAGCGTTTGCATTTACAAAATCTCAGCTTTAGTGAGAATGAAATTTCAGATTTCGGATAAAAAGGAAAATTGTCTGTTCTTTTTTATGAATTCTGGTTTCTGCTTTTATCTTTATCTTTTTTTTCAACCCTTGTTGTTATGAAGCCAAAAGATCTGCTGTTTGCTCTGTTTTCTGTATCTCTGTTCCTCCCGTTTTTTCTTTCCCCGGTAGTGCTTGATTTTTACAAGCAGTTCAATTCCGATCACGGGATGCTCATGAGTTTTATAAAATTCGCAATCCTGGCAACCTTGGGCGAGGTAATTGGACTTCGCATAAAAACAGGCAGTTACAACCGGCCCGGTTTCGGAATTCTTCCCCGTGCTATTGTCTGGGGCTTTCTCGGGATGACCGTTAAAACGGCCTTCCTGATATTTGGAACAGGTGCCCCGGCTTTCCTTGAATTTATGGGGATGGATGGGGCTTCGGAAATTATCAAGGGAGGATTTACTCCCGCTAAAGTATTGGTATCCTTCGCTATAAGCGCCAGTCTTAATCTCTTTTATGCTCCTGTTTTAATGACCTTCCATAAAATAACAGACATACACATCACCAACAACGGCGGGACCATGCGCGGGCTTTTCACTCCCATACAATTCATGCAAATATTCCCTGCGATAAACTGGTCGGTTCAATGGGATTTTATCTTTAAGAAAACCATACCCCTTTTCTGGATTCCCATGCAGACAATTAATTTTTTGTTACCTCCGCAATACCAGATACTTGTTGCCGCATTACTTGGAATTGTTTTAGGGGTCTTGCTGGCGGTTGCAGGGATGAAGACAAAATAGCCCTAACTTAAACCCGGACAAAAAATGAATATAAAAAAAATCTTCAGCAATAATCAGGATTGGATTGCCGAGAAGCTTAAGACCGACAAGGATTATTTTAAGAACCTTTCGAAGGGACAGAATCCGGAGTATCTGTATATCGGTTGCTCCGACAGCCGTGTAACGGCCGAAGAGCTTATGGGGGTTCAACCCGGTGATGTTTTTGTGTTCAGAAACATTGCCAATATGGTGCCCAATACCGATTTAAGCGCGATGTCTATTATCAATTATGCGGTGAGTCACCTTAAGGTAAACCATATTGTGGTTTGCGGGCATTATTACTGTACCGGAGTAAAGGCTGCAATGCAACCGGCAGATCTTGGGATATTAAATCCCTGGCTGAGGAACATCCGCGATGTGTACCGCTTGCATAAACACGAACTGGATTCCATTGCCGATACCGAAGAAAAATACAAAAGACTTATTGAACTGAATGTTCAGGAGCAATGTGTTAACGTGATAAAAACCTCCGACGTACAAAAGGCATATAAGGAAAGGCAAATCGCTGTGCACGGTTGGGTTTTCGATGTACATAGCGGAAAACTCATCGATCTGAAAATAGATTTCGATAAAATTCTTAAAGATATAATGGAAATTTATAGGATTATTTGATTTGCCAAGGCTCTCAAGTCTGCCAAAAAACATACATATCCCCTCAGTAATATCTTATTAATCATATTTATTTATCCGGATTACTTTTAACATTGATGGATCTTAAAACTAAATGAATGCAAAAGACAATTATTGACTACAATCTTGTTAAAAATATTCTAACCCAAAGCGGGATTCCAAGTGTTGGCCGTGCATCCATTCGCGAGTTGGTTCGCATAGTAAACCTAATTGAGGAGCAAAGCAGCACGAAATTCATCCGGATGGAAATGGGGGTTCCCGGGGTTGAGCCTTCATCAATTGGCATAGAGGCAGAAATAAGCGCACTTCTGAATGGTGTGGCTTCAAAATATCCCATGATTGAAGGAATCAAGCCATTGAAAACCGAAATATCGCGTTTTTGCAGGATGTTTCTCGATATTGATGTTAGTCTGGAAAGCTGCATTCCTACCGTCGGTTCAATGATGGGCGCAATGGCAGCTTTTCTGGTTGCCAACCGCACCGACCGCAACAAGGAAGGGACTTTGTTCATCGATCCCGGGTTTCCTGTTCAAAAGCAACAGTGCAAGGTGCTGGGGCAGGCTTACAAAACCTTTGATGTTTATAATTACAGGGGAGAAAAACTTAGGGATAAGCTTGAGTCATTCCTGAGCGAAGGCAAAATTTCGACAATCCTTTACTCCAACCCAAACAATCCCTCCTGGATTTGCTTTACCGACGATGAATTGCGGATCATCGGGGACTTGTCACAAAAATACGATGTGACCATTATTGAAGACCTGGCATATTTCGCGATGGATTTCAGACAAGACACATCCCTTCCCGGTGTTCCTCCCTATCAGCCTACTGTGGCCAAGTATACGGATAATTACATTCTACTGATCTCAAGCAGCAAAGCTTTTAGCTATGCAGGACAAAGGGTGGGTATGATGGTGATTTCCGATGTCCTGTTTAAGCGGAGTTACCCCGACCTTAAGCGATATTATTCTACCGACATGTTTGGGTACTCGATGATTTACGGTGCCCTTTATGCTTTATCCTCGGGGACCTCCCATTCGGCGCAGTACGCTCTTGCGGCCATGTTGAAGGCCGCTAATGACGGGGAATTCAACTTTGTAAGCCTGGTACGGGAGTATGGTGAGAAAGCCCATGTTATGAAGAAACTGTTTACAAGTTATGGATTTGAAATTGTTTACGATAAAGATATGGATGTGCCGATTGCCGATGGTTTCTATTTTACTATTTCGTATCCCGGCTTCACGGGAGTTGAACTGGTTGAGGAACTTCTTTATTACGGTATCAGTGCCATCTCGCTTGACATCACCGGGAGCGACCGGCTGGAGGGCCTCAGGGCCTGCGTATCCCAAGTTTCGGGGGAGCAAATTCAGACCCTTGAAAACCGCCTCAGAGTTTTCCGAAACAATCACCCGGTAAATTAGAACCTTTCTAAACAGTCTGTAACAATCAATCAATCAATATGTACATTTCAATTATTAGCGTCAGTTGAAAAGACTGTTGTTTATCATTCGCTCTCAGCGAGGGGTTTCTGAAGAGAATATGTATTTTTGTATTTATCGAAATGAATCCACTGAGACAAGGTAAGCATGGAGGGGCCTGAGATAAATGATTTTGGGTGCGGAATGTTTGTTTCGCTTTTTTCATGGCAAATGTTTCATGTTTTTTAAATTACCAAAAACTGCTTATAATGGCAAAAGCTAGAGGTGCAATTGTTGTTGACATTGAGAAATGCAAAGGTTGCGAAGTATGCGTTGTGAACTGCCCAACAAATGTAATTCGTCTTACCCGTGAAGTTAATGGCAAAGGATACCATTATGCCTACATGGAAGTTCCAGAGGCTTGCATAGGATGTGCAAATTGCGCGGTCGTTTGTCCCGACGGAGTTATCACTGTTTATCAGGTAAAAGAATAATTCAGAAAACAATATTTTCTAATGAGAGAATTACGATTAATGAAGGGTAACGAAGCCATTGCTGAGGCAGCCATCAGGGCCGGTGCAGATGCGTATTTCGGATATCCTATTACTCCACAGTCAGAAGTCCTGGAATACCTGATGGCCGAGCAGCCGATGGAGCGCACGGGAATGGTGGTGCTTCAGGCAGAAAGCGAAATCGCTGCAATTAATATGGTTTATGGCGCAGCAGCCACCGGAAAGAGGGTTCTGACCTCCTCTTCCAGTCCGGGGATTTCTCTGAAACAAGAAGGGATTTCATATATCGCGGGAGCCGAATTGCCCTGCCTTATTGTTAATGTGGTGCGTGGCGGTCCCGGACTCGGAACCATTCAACCCTCGCAGGCCGACTACTTTCAGTCGACCAAAGGTGGGGGCCATGGCGACTACCGATTATTGGTGCTTGCGCCGGCTTCTGTTCAGGAAATGTCGGATTTTGTTAAACTCGGCTTCGAACTGGCTTTCAAATACCGCAATCCGGTTTTAATCCTCAGCGATGGAGTAATCGGCCAGATGATGGAAAAAGTAGAGCTTTTCGAACAGCAGCCCAGAGTTACAACCTTCGATCCGGCATGGACGGTAACCGGCAAACCAAAAGAAAGGGAACGGAATATTGCTACATCCCTCGATCTTGACCCCTACCGCCAGGAAAAGCATAACTACAAACTTCAGGCGAAATATAAGGCAATGGAGGAAAACGAAGTGCGCTTTGAGGAATTCGACTGTAAAGATGCCGAATACCTTATCGTTGCTTACGGCTCCAGTGCTCGTATCAGCCAGAAAGCAGTGCAGCTCGCACGGGCCAAAGGTATCAAGGCCGGATTGTTCCGCCCAATCACCCTTTTCCCATTTCCCAAACAGGAAATTAGTGCGCTTGCATCGCAGGTTAAAGGAATCCTGTCGGTTGAAATGAGCGCCGGACAAATGATTGAAGATATTCAACTGGCGGCCGCAGGAAAAGTTAATGTACAGCATTTTGGCCGTTACGGGGGAGTTATCCCGGCGCCGGACGAAGTACTGGAAGCACTCGAACTTTTAATTTCAGGAGGTTCAAAATGAACTTGAAAGATATCATTAAACCGGAAAATCTGGTTTACAGCAAAACCCCTTTGCTTACCGACAATGTAATGTCTTACTGCCCGGGTTGCAGCCATGGTACCGCTCACAGAATTATCATGGAAGTGATTGAAGAAATGGGTATTCAGTCTGAAACCATCGGCGTTGCACCGGTTGGATGTTCAGTACTCGCTTATGATTTTATGAATATCGACATGGCCCAGGCGGCCCACGGTCGCGCACCTGCCGTGGCAACAGGAATCAAACGCTGCTGGCCCGAAAAATATGTTTTCACCTATCAGGGCGATGGTGACCTTGCCGCAATCGGTACTGCAGAGACTATTCACGCTTGCAACCGGGGCGAGAATATTATGATTGTTTTTATCAATAACGGAATCTACGGTATGACCGGCGGTCAAATGGCTCCAACCACATTACCAGGTATGAAATCATCAACTTCCCCCTTTGGCAGAGATGTGGCAACCATGGGAAATCCGATCAAAATGACCGATCTTGTTGCACAGCTCCCTGGCACTTATTATGTAACCCGCCAGGCTGTTCATAAGCCGGTAAACGTGCGACGCACCAAAAAAGCTATCCGCATAGCACTGGAAAACCAGAAACTCAATAAAGGCTTGTCATTTATCGAGATTGTGTCGAGCTGTAACTCCGGATGGAAAATGACTCCTGTTCAGGCAAATATCTGGATGGAAGAAAATATGATACCATTTTATCCCTTGGGTGACTTAAAAGTTGATGGTGAACTCGTAAAGAAATAATCCGAAAAAAGCTATACTAATGACTGAAGAAATTATCATTGCCGGTTTTGGTGGACAAGGTGTACTTTCTATGGGAAAAATTCTGGCCTATAGTGGAATCATGCAAGACATGGAAGTTAGCTGGATGCCATCCTACGGACCGGAAATGAGAGGCGGAACAGCCAACGTAACCGTGATTATCAGCGATGAAAGAGTAAGCTCCCCGATTTTAAACCAATTCGACTCGGCAATTATTCTTAACCAACAGTCGATGGATAAATTTGAATCCAAAGTCAAGCCGGGAGGGGTTCTTTTGTACGATGGTAATGGGATTACCCGCCACCCCGAACGCAAGGACATCAAAATCTTCAGAGTCGATGCTGCAGAGGAAGCAGCCAGACTGTCGACCACGAAAACCTTCAACATGATCGTCCTGGGCGGTTTCCTGAAAATCAAGGATGTGGTAAAAATGGAAAACGTGATCAAAGGAATCAAGAAATCCTTACCCGAGCGACACCATCATCTCATTAAGGTTAACGAAGAGGCAATTAAACGGGGGATGGAAATTGTTTACCCCGTGAAGAACTGAGGCCAATTCCAAAAACCATTCCCATTAAGTTTAATTACCTGATTATAAAACCCGGGTACTATTTTTCGTTCTTTTTAGCTACGTCCTTGGCGAGCCTTTATAGGGATTTCTAATAGTCAAGCGTCAGAATCCGGCCCTCGGTGAAGCTGAAGAATTTTTCCTTGTTGGCAATCTGTACTCCTGGCATTACGTCTTCGGGAGTCTTCCCGGCTACTTTCAGACAGGTAGGGCAGACCATAATCGTAACTCCTTTGTCGATAAGTGTTTTAAGTTGCTCTCGTGAAGAGGTGAATCCGTCATGACAAATATCCACAGTGTCATTCAGTACAGCATAAACTCCTTTGATGTCAAAGTAAATCAGAACATCCTTGTCGGCCACCATCATTTCTGCCATTTTAAGCGGCATTAGCACACTGTGGGAATCATCAGGACCGGAAGAGATGTGAATAAAAACCCCGTCTTTTGGTTTTTCAGTCATTGTGGGAGTTGTCTGACAGGAAATCAGAACAAGAAATGCGGGAAGAAGCGCGATTAGTCTTTTCATGATGTTACTTTTTGGTTTAAAGCTTATTAAAAATGTTTTATTGGCAATGGTTCGTTAATCTCTTATTTCACGGAAAGTTTCATTTAAGACCGGATCTGTGCGCCTGTTTCCTTCTCCAACATATGTGCAATGTTGCCCATTATCTTTTCAATCTGTTGATCCGTAAGGGTTTTTTCGTCATCCCGCAAAATAAAGCTTACCGCGTATGATTTTTTGCTGTTGGCAATTTTGTCTCCCTCGTAAACATCGAAAAGGACAATGTTCTTCAGAAGCTTTTTCTCAGCCTTCAAGCTTGCATTTCTGATTTCATCAAAGCTAACCGTTTTTTCCAACAACATGCTCAGATCCCTCTTAACCTCAGGGTATTTGGGCAAGCCCACAAACCTTGTTACAT
>CAMAZH010000156.1 GCA_945863035.1 Chitinophaga pinensis
GAAATAGCTTGTCATTCCGAGCAAAGCGAGGAATCTCAAATCTTTTACCGGACAACAGTGATTCTAAATTCAAAAGGCAGAAGGTTCTGAATTTATTTTTGCTTATTTTTAGGGCAAATTATGTCCGATGTATGAATTCATTGAGGGGAAGATAATTGAAAAGACTCCTGCACATTTGGTTCTTCAGGCTGGTGGTGTAGGATATTTCATTAACATCTCGCTTTTCACCTATTCGTCGCTGCAAAACCTGACGGAAGCAAGAATCTACCTGCATCAGGTGGTACGGGAAGATGCGCACATCCTTTTCGGCTTTCTGGAGAGGGATGAACGCAGCATGTTCCGTCTTCTCATCTCGGTAACCGGGATTGGCCCCAACACTGCCAGAATCATACTTTCATCGGTTTCCTCCCGGGAGGTGGAACTTTTCATTCTCGAGGGAAATGTGAAGGCCTTTCAGGACGTAAAGGGGATTGGTCTCAAAACAGCCCAGCGCATTATTGTTGACCTGAAAGACAAGGTTGGGAAAGGCGGAAAACCAACTGATTTATTTATATCAGAGCGCAATACTATCCTCGAAGAATCGTTATCTGCATTAGTTGCCCTCGGCTTTGTAAAAAAACAGGCTGAGAAGGTTTTGGGTAATTTGTTGGTGAAAAACCCAAACTGTACTGTGGAAGAAGCTGTCAAACAAGCATTAAAAATGTTGTAACTTACTTTCTTTGAGAAGGATAATCGCATACATACCCGCTCTGATCATTCCATTCATCCTGCCTGTTCTGTCTGCTTCAGGGATAACAAACGACAGGATCACGGAGGGTGTATCTTCTGTTTATGGGAGCCCTGAAAGGATTGGCATTCCCCCTCCCGATTCCACGGACCTGCAGTATCCCTTTTCGCAAAAAGACAACTATCCATTTTCTAACAGCGGTAACAACTCCCCTCTTTATCTTAAGGAGCCCTCGAACATCGAAAGGGTGGTTGAATATGATCCAGTAACGGGAACCTACTCCTTCACCGAAAAGGTTGGAAGCCTTAACTACCGCACTCCCACGATAATGAGTTCCGAGCAGTACCGCAGCTACGAGTTCCGCAAATCGAAGCAGGATTACTGGCAGTCGAAAGCCCGGGGTGAAAACCTTTCAAACCAGGCATCCTTTATTCCCCAGATCAGTATCGGGGGAGAGGCGTTCGACAGGGTGTTTGGAAGTAATACCATAAACATAACCCCATCGGGAAGCGCAGAGCTGATATTCGGGTTTAACCTTTCAAAGGTTGACAATCCTACCCTTACCGAAAAACTCCGGAAAACGCCCAGCTTTACCTTTGAAGAAAAAATCCTTATGAACGTTTCCGGCTCCATTGGCGACAAGATGAAGCTGGATGTGAACTACAATACCGAGGCCACTTTTGATTTTGAGAACAAGACAAAACTGGAATACGCCGGCAAGGAAGACGAAATTATTAAAAAAATCGAGGCTGGAAACGTCTCCCTCCCCCTTAGCGGTTCGCTTATCACCGGAAGCCAGAGTTTGTTCGGACTCAAAACAGAGATGCAGTTCGGAAAGCTTACCATGACCACCATACTTTCCCAGCAAAAAGGGGAAACATCGACAATCGAAGTAAAGGGAGGTGCACAGGTTCAGGAATTTGAAGTCACAGTTGACGATTACGATGCAAACAAACATTTTTTCCTTTCGAATTATTTCAGGGACACCTATAACACTGCCTTAAAGACTCTTCCCATCATCAATTCCGGGATAACCATCACCCGAATTGAGGTTTGGATTACCAACAAAAACAGCAATTTCGAAGAGTCCCGTAATATCGTTGCTTTCCATGACCTTGGCGAACCGGATCCCTTTAGCCCCACCTTCAGTCCGAACTTTGGGGAGACGGGTGACTTCCCTCGAAATGAAAAGAACAACCTGTATGAACAGATGACCACAACCTATGCTGGGATTCGCGATATCAATCAGGTCACGGCGGTTCTCTCGGGCGATCCTGATTTCAAGCTTGGGAGAGACTTCGAGAAAATTGAAAATGCCCGCAGACTGTCGGAACGCGAGTTTACCTTAAACGTCCAACTCGGCTATATCTCCCTTAACGGAGCCCTTAACGCGGATGAGATTCTGGCTGTTGCTTATGAATACACCTATGGCGGAAAAACCTATCGCGTGGGTGAGCTCTCTTCTTCAGCAGGGGTAAGTGCTCCCAACGCGCTTTTCCTGAAGATGTTGAAAGGTACCAATTTCACTCCCTACAGCCCTTCCTGGCCTCTGATGATGAAAAACGTTTACGCTATCGGGGCTTATCAGGTGAATCCTGAGGATTTCACTCTGGAAGTGTTGTATCAGGACGATAAGACAGGGAATGCCATAAACTATATTCCTGAAGGAAATCTGAACAAAAAAATTCTTTTGAAGCTTCTGAACCTCGACAATCTGAACTCTCAGAATGATCCCTATCCGGACGGCTTATTCGATTTTATTAGTGGGGTCACGGTTAACGCGTCAAATGGTCGTGTTTTCTTCCCTGTGCTTGAGCCTTTCGGTAGCGATCTGGAAAAAATCATTCGGGCGAATGTGGATAATCCGGATGCGGTGGTCGACAAGTATGTGTTTCAGGCCTTGTACGACTCCACCAAAACCAAGGCCCAGCAGATGGCCGAAAAGAATAAATTCAAACTGGCAGGTGAGTATCAATCCTCTTCCAGCTCCGAAATTATGCTTAACGCTATGAACGTTCCCCAGGGATCTGTTAAAGTGACGGCCGGTGGTCGTATACTGACTGAAAACGTCGATTTTTCAGTTGACTACACATTGGGTCGCGTTACCATTATTAACCAGGGTCTACTTGAATCGGGCACGCCTATCTCTATCTCGCTCGAAAGCAACTCCCTCTTCAGCATACAGACAAAAACCCTTGTGGGTACGCATTTGGACTATAAAGTTTCTGAAAATTTCAATTTGGGAGGCACCATCATGAACCTTACTGAGCGTCCACTCACTCAAAAGGTTAATATTGGAGACGAGCCCATTTCCAACACCATATGGGGATTGAACGGATCCTACAGAACCCAGTCGCAATGGCTTACCAATATGGTCGACAAACTGCCCTTCCTTGAAACCAAGGAGCCCTCCACAATTACCATGGTGGGTGAGTTCGCACAGCTGGTTCCCGGGCATTCCAAAGCCATCGAAAAAGAGGGCAATGCCTATATTGATGATTTCGAGGGAAGTGAAACATCAATCGATTTGAAATCGTTTTCAGCTTGGTCGCTCGCAAGCACCCCAGCCTTTGGCAAGTTCAAAGTGGATTCGGATTTTTCAAACGACCTGAGATATGGCTATAACCGCAGCCATCTTGCCTGGTATGTGATTGACCCCTTGTTTTTGCGGAACAATTCATTAACTCCCGACCATATTTCCAATACTCCGGACCTTCAATCGAGCCATTATGTAAAGGAGGTTTTCGAAGAGGATATCTTTCCCGAAAAAGAAAATCCCAATAATGTTCCAACGAACATCTCAGTACTTAACCTGGCATATTATCCAAAGGAACGCGGGCCCTACAACTACGACGCCGAGAATGTAAATCCCGATGGTACCCTTCAGAATCCGGAAGACCGCTGGGGTGGAATTATGCGGGAGCTTCAAACAACGGATTTCGAAACATCCAATATCCAGTTCATAGAATTCTGGCTTATGGATCCTTTTGTTGAGATGCCTGATAATCAGGGCGGGGATTTGTTTTTCAATCTGGGAAATGTTTCCGAAGATGTTTTAAAGGATAGCCGTAAAGCCTTTGAAAACGGGTTGCCATCCAGCCCTGAAATTATCCAGGTGGACACAACCGTCTGGGGGCGTATCCCAAAAGTACAGTCTCTGGTAAATGCCTTTAACAACGAGCTGGATTCGAGGATTTACCAGGATGTGGGTCTCGATGGACTTTCAAATGCCGACGAGTCAAGCTATTTCAGCAACTTTCTCGCAGCAGTTGAGGGAAAAATAACCGATCCGGCTGCTCTTGCCAAACTCCGGGACGATCCTTCATCCGATAATTTCCATTATTACCGTGGATCGGATTACGACGGGCGAAAGCTGGACATTCTATCCCGTTACAAAAGGTATAACGGCTTAGAGGCTAACTCCCCAACAGCTGAACAATCGAACGAATCGTACCCCACAACGGGCTCAACCCTTCCCAATGTTGAAGACATTAACCGCGACAACACCCTCAGCGAGTCGGAAAGTTTTTATACCTACCGTGTAAGTATTCGTCCGAATGATATGGAAGTAGGGCGAAATTATATCATCGACAAAGTTGTGGATGACACAAAATTTGAAAACGGCAGCAAATCGTCGGTTAACTGGTATCAATTCCGAATTCCAATAAACAACTATGATGATGCTATTGGGGGAATCCAGGATTTCAAATCCATCCGTTTTGTCAGGATGTTCCTGACCAGTTTTTCCGACAGCGTAATCATGCGTTTTGCCCGTCTGGATCTTATTCGGGGTGAGTGGAGAAGGTATAACCTTGAATTTGCCGAAGGAGGTGAGGATTGGACCGGCTACGAGCCTGCAAACGGCACCTTTGATATTTCAGCCGTGAACATTGAGGAAAACGCTGGAAAACAACCTGTAAACTATATATTACCTCCGGGAATTACCAGGGTGATTGACCCTACAAATCCCCAGTTACGCCAGCTTAACGAGCAATCGATCGTGCTGAAAGCAAACAATCTCGAAGATGGCGACGCACGGGCAGCCTATAAAAACCTGAGTCTGGATATCCGGCAATACAAGAAAATTGAGATGGAAGCGCATATTGAAGCGATTCCCGGTCAATCCCTTCGCGATGGAGAGATTACCGCCTTTATCCGGATTGGTTCCGACTATAAGGGAAACTTCTACGAATATGAGGTGCCGCTTAAAGTGACTCCCCCGGGAAAATACGACGATGAAAAAGATGCGGACAAGCTGATTGTATGGCCACGCGACAATCGCTTCGACATAGATCTCTTGGTTTTCCAGCAAGCCAAGCAAGCCCGAAATGATGCCATGCGACTGCCCAACTCGGATGTGAGCCCTTCTTCGGTATATACCATAATCGACAAATACGGAAATAAAGTAAGCGTTTCCGGAAATCCGAATATGGCGAACGTGCGAACCATCATGATTGGTATCCGCAACCCGAAAGCATCGAATAATCCGGGAACGGATGACGGACAGCCCAAATCGGCCGAAGTGTGGCTTAACGAGCTCCGCATGAGCGAATTCAATGAAAAAGGGGGCTGGGCTGCAAACGGCAGGGTAACCACCAAACTTGCCGACTTTGGCAGTCTCACCTTTGCCGGTAACACAAGCACGCCAGGATTTGGAAGTATCGACAAAAAGGTTCAGGAGAGAGATAAGGAGAGAGTTATACAATATGACCTTTCAGCCAACTTTGAACTCGGAAAGTTCTTCCCGCAAAAAACCGGAGCTTCAATTCCAATGTATATGGGTCTTTCAGAAGAGTTTATCAATCCGGAGTATAACCCTATCGATCCGGATATCCTTCTTCAGGCAGCGCTGAACAATGCCAAAACGAAGGCGGAAAAAGACTCTATTAAAAACATATCTCAGGATTATACCCGTAGAAGGAGTTTAAACTTCACCAATGTCAGGATTGTTAAAAAGGAAGGCAAGCCCCATTTTTATGATCTTGCCAACTGGTCAACAAGCTATTCGTACAACGAGTTGTACAGCCGAAACATCTCCACCGAATATTACACCCAGCTGAAGTATCGCGGCGCTCTGAATTATACCTTTAACGCCCGACCGAAGAACGTGACTCCGTTTGGAAAATCGAAAGGTTTAAAATCCCCTTACCTCAAGTTGATCAAGGATTTCAACTTCTATTATTCCCCAACCATGCTTTCGTTCAGAACCGATATGAACCGGTATTATACCGAAAGAAAGTTGCGGAACCTGAATAATCCCGATAGTGAAATTGAACCTACCTTTAAAAAGGATTTCACATGGAATCGTTATTACGATTTCAAATACGATATAACCCGTGCATTAAAGTTTGATTTCAGTGCAACGAATATTGCCAGGATTGATGAGCCTGAAGGCAGAATGAACAGGAATGACAGCGATTACGAACTTAAGCGCGATTCCATTCTTCAGGAAATTTATTCGTTTGGCCGCACCACCAACTACATGCATCAATTCAATGTATCTTATAACCTTCCACTTAATAAAATCCCACTACTTAACTGGATGACACTTTCCACACGTTATAATGCTACCTATGGCTGGGATGTTGGTCCTATTTTGAGTGATCCCACAATCGAGTTGGGAAACACTATTAAGAACTCCAACAGCATGCAGTATAACGGTCAGTTAAATATGACCAATCTTTACAACAAGATACCTGCCATCAAAAGCATAGACGATAAGTACCGTAATGCCGGGAAAAAGTCAAATGCCAAACCGGCACGCACCAAGACGGTAACTTTTATAAAGGAAAATCAGTTATTCCGGGCCAATTATCCACGATCGTTCATGCATAAGCTGAAAACCGAAGACATAAAGGTTGTTGTAACGGATGGAGAGGGGAAAGAAGTAGTTGTTAAGGTTGAGATAATAAACGAAAACCGTATCACCATTACCTCTACCGAAGAAGCACGCAGGTGCAAGGTTGAAGTAATCGGAACCCGTACTCTGGGAGTAAGTCCTGCCATTTTCCTTGCGGAGAATACCGTTCGCCTCATTACGGGGGTTAAAAGCATGAACATCACCTACAGCATAAACGACGGTACGCTTCTCCCCGGATACAAACCTCGCACCAGCCTCCTTGGAATGGAGAACTTTCAAGGCTTGCAAGCTCCAGGATGGCGTTTTATCTCGGGTTTGCAGGATGAGAGCTTTGCCGAAGATGCTTTCAACAGAGGATGGCTTTCGACGGATTCCCTGATAAATCAGCCCTACATGATGAACCACAGCACAAAGCTTAACCTTAGGGCAACCTTTGAGCCATTCGACGGGCTGCGGGTGGATCTTACCGCAAACCAGAATCTGGCGAAAAACCTCAGCGAGTTCTACGTTGCCGACCGGAATGGAATGCTGCCAGATGCGAGTGAACGGGGGTATCGCGAAACGGGTAATTTCTCCATGTCGTATCTCTCCTGGGGAACTGCTTTTGAAAGAATTTACAGCAAAGACAAAGATTTCAGCTCGGCTGCCTTTGATTTACTCAAAAACGAGTACCGGCAAGACATCTCATCCCGGCTGGCCTCTGAGTACATGCGTGCAAACCCCGATTCGGTTTTCACTCCCAACGCCCAGGGTTTCTATACCCATTATGGTGCAAACTCACAAGAGGTGCTTATTCCCGCCTTCCTTGCTGCTTATGGCAAGAAGGACCCCAGTAAGGTCGGACTCGGGACATTCCCAAGCCTTTGGGAAATGATGCCCAACTGGAGAGTAACCTTCGATGGATTGAGCAAACTCGAAATTGTGAAACGGTATTTCAAGAGTATCAGTTTTAGTCATGCTTACAGGTCGTCATACAACATCGGGACTTACCTCTCAAACCCCGAAGATATTTTTGGAACTCTCGACAATCAAGGCAACTTTATCCCAGAATACGATATAACCGTAGTGAGCATCAACGAGCAGTTCAGTCCGCTTTTCGATGTGAATATGGACTGGAACAACAGTCTCACTACGAAATTGGAGTTCAAGAGGTCAAGAACTTTGTCCCTCAGTACATCCAACAACCAGATCAACGAGGTGAACAGCAAGGAAGTTGTTTTTGGAGCCGGATACCGTTTTAACGAGGTGCAACTTGTTATTAACCAGCAGGAATATAAGAGCGACCTGAATGTACGAGGCGACATCTCCATCCGCGATAACCGCACCGTAATCAGGAAGCTCACGGAAGACACCGACCAGATCACAGCCGGACAGCGTATCATTACATTGAAGCTCACCTTCGACTACGTTTTATCCGATCGTTTTAACCTACGTTTCTTTGTGGATCAGCGTGTAAACAACCCTTTGATTTCCCTATCCTACCCAACCTCAAATACCAATGTCGGGTTTAGCGTGAGGTTTACTTTGTCGCAGTAGGGAAAAGGAGTGCCTAGAGTTTGGAGTGCCTAGAGTTTCGATGCTATTGGCTTCAGGGTTGTTTAAGATTTTTAAGGCACTTTAGGCGTTTTGAAGTGCCTAGAGTTTGGAGTGCCTAGAGTGCCTAGAGTTTCGATGCTTTAGGCTTCAGGGTTGTTTAAGATTTTTAAGGCACTTTAGGCACTTTAGGCACTTTAGGCACTTTAGGCACTTTAGGCACTTTAGGCACTTTAGGCACTTTAGGCACTTTAGGCACTTTAGGCACTTTAGGCACTTT
>CAMAZH010000157.1 GCA_945863035.1 Chitinophaga pinensis
CGAATCGGCGATCGTCAACAAATTTATCCTTTACGAGTCTATCGATGATTTTCTCTTTTTCCTCGGGGGAGATGCCCCACTGCCGGAGTTTTTCGTTAACATCCCCTGAACATTTCTCCTGAGTCGAGCAGAGATTCCGGAGGCGTGAAAGAGCCTCTTCAAAGCTTATGTCGCGGGGAGCCTTCATGATTTTATATGATTAGTCTTGTTCACTGAATCCGTTTTGATCGCCCTTACAAAACGATCTTTTTCATGGATATCGCGGATAATTGAAGCATCGTGCAATCCTGCCTCCCTGAAAATCCCGGCTACTTCGGGCCCGAAATTCTCATTAATTTCCACATACACCATTCCTCCCCCGAGAAGCCTTTCGGAAGCAAACTGCGCAATGGCCCGGTAAAACGGCAAAGTGTTATCATCTTTCACAAAAAGGGCGCCGGAAGGCTCGAAATCAAGGACATTAGGGTGCATGAACTGCTTTTCCGAATCGCGCACATAAGGCGGATTGCTTACAATAATATCAAACCGAAGATGCTCGGGAAGCTTTGTTTCCAGCATATCATCCTCGATTGCGGTTAGGTCAATGTTGTTTAAGGCAGCATTCTCCCGTGCGATTCGCAATGCAGCCGGCGAAATATCCGTCGCATAAACGATTGCTGATGGAATATTTGCAGCCAATGAAACAGCAATGCACCCGCTCCCTGTGCCCAGATCAAGGATCCTTGGATTGACTTTTTCGGTTTCACGAATTATTCGCTGCACCAATTCTTCGGTTTCCTGTCGGGGGATAAGCACATTCCCGTCGACCCTGAACATGATTCCATAGAATTCGGTCTCACCCAGGATATACTGGATTGGGCGGTTGCTGTTAAGTTCTTTCACAACTCCCTTGATAAACAGCTCCTTATCTTCCCCGATATCCGTTTCTGCATCGGCAAACACTTTTTTTCGGGGGAAGCCAACATGTTCCAGCACAATAAACGCGATGCTTTCCGACTCCCCCGAGCCATAAATATCGCCGATGGAGTCAATTATAAGCCGTATTGTGTCTTTTACTCTCAAAAAGGATTATTTTTGGTCAAAATTAGCAAATGTAATGACTCCTTCAGCACGCGATGAGGTTTATATGCAACGATGCCTTGAGCTGGCCCGGAAAGGGCTGGGACTTACACGTCAGAATCCGCTGGTAGGCTCGGTGCTGGTTTATAACGACCGCATCATCGGGGAAGGGTATCATCATGAATATGGCGGTCCGCATGCAGAGGTTATTGCGATCCGGTCGGTTACGGATCCCTCCTTACTGAAAAAATCGACTTTGTATGTAAATCTGGAGCCTTGCGCGCATTACGGAAAGACACCGCCCTGCTCCTTACTGATTAAAGATCTCGGTATACCTAGAATTGTAATCGGGAGCGTGGATGCCAATCCGGAAGTATCGGGAAAGGGCATCTCCATTCTTAAATCCGGGGGAGCAGAGGTAGTTAGCGGGGTTCTTGAAAAGGAATCGCGATACCTGAACCGCCGGTTCTTTACTTTTCACGAGAAAAAGCGGCCGTTTGTCATTCTGAAATGGGCGGAAACCCGTGACGGATTTATCGACAGGAACCGCGAGGAATGCGGCGAGGTCTGTGCTTCATGGATAACCAATCATACCGCCCGCATGCTGGTGCACAAGTGGAGGTCGGAGGAAATATCCATAATGGCCGGAACCGACACCGTGCTGCTCGACAATCCCGAACTTAATGTAAGAGCCTGGCCCGGAGCAAATCCCCTGAGGGTGGTACCCGACAAAAACGGCAGACTTTTTGAGGAGTTAAAGATTATGGACGATTCCTCGCCGACAATAATATTCTCAACAGGAAAAACCAAAAGCTCCGGAAAGAGGGAGTATATCCGACTACCTCCTGAAAACTTTGATGTGCCAGTGTTTCTTGAGGAATTGTATAAAAGGGATATATTGAGTGTTTTTGTGGAAGGCGGGGCAAAACTTATTCAGAGTTTTATAAATTGTGGCTTCTGGGATGAAACTTATGTGTTTTCGGGTAACAAAATATTTATTTCTGGCGTAAAAGCCCCTGCAATAAAATCAGAGCCCGAAGAAAATATTGATTTCAGGGGGTCCGAGTTGAGAATTTATCATAAAAAAGACATGTAAGTGATTATTGCAATACGTTTTAAATTGATTTTATTAATCCTTATCTTTGACCTGTTTGGAAAAGATTTTTCTGAACGTAACAGATACAAATCCGATCCTGAGGTCTTATTAATGACGCATTGACTTGAACAGACTTTGTCGCAGCGCCAGGCTTTTATGAGATTGTAAAAATAAACTAAACCAGAATGAAAAACCGCAACGTTTTTTTAACACTTATTCTGTCTTTCCTCACAATTGGACTTTTTGGACAGAATGCAAAGCAGCATTTAAAAACAGGAGACGAATTTCTTAAGAATTACAAGTTCGAAGACGCCATAGAACAATACTCTAAGGCGCTCCTAATCGAACCCGACCTCACCAAGGCATTTACGCAGAGGGCTTATGGCTATTCACAGCTTTCCAAATTCAAAGAAGCAGCCGAAGACTACGATCGCGCTTCTGTCTTTCTGCCCAAAGACGAGGTGAATTATTACAATGCGGCTTCAATGTATTTCAAAATCAAAGACAATGAAACCTCACTTGAGAGACTTAGAAAAGCCATTGAAATCAAAAACACCTACGTAGAAGCAATACAGTTAAAAGTGTTGGTTTTGATGGACCTGAAAAAGTATGATGAGGCATTGGCCGATGCAAAACTGGCCCTCAGGTATAAGGAATCGGCAGAAAACTTTTTCAACTTTGCTTATGTAAACGAGAAATTGGACAAGTGGGACGAGGCGGAGAAATGGTATCTCAAGGCACTCGAGAAAAACGACCGATATCTGGAAGCAGCTATCCGCATTGCTAATCTGCAGCGGGAGCAAAAAAAGTATAACCTCGCCATATCTTATATAAACAGGGCGATCAGACAAGACCCCAAGTCGACTGAAGCCTATCTGGTAAGGAGCAGGGTTTATGCGGACCAGTTGCAGTATCAATCGGCCATTAACGACATATCCACAATAATCATTCTCAGACCTGATGATCCTGAGATGTATTTCAGGAGGGCTGAATATTACCAGGAGTATACCCAGCATAGTAATGCAATTTCGGATTTCAACAAAGTTATCTTCCTTCAACCCGAGAATGCAAAAGCTTATTACAAAAGAGCATACTCGTATGAGCAATCCATGGATTTTAAAGCGGCTATCAAGGATTATGAGATGCTCACAAAGCTTTCGAAATATGATGCCACCGCATTGGAATTGCTGGACGAGGCCAAAACCCGTTTGTTTGATTTGAACCGGGAAACCAACAAACCGGTTGTTATGGTTGCCGAGCCTTTGGAAAAAGACAATAAAACACTTGATATTCCAAGAGGCATTAATGTTGTGTCCTTAACAGGCAGAGTTGTTGACGAAAGCAATCTGAAATCTGTAATCGTGAATAACTATACGATTCCCTTTGTTCTCAAAAACGACAGCTATGAATTTCTTACCAGTGTTAATCTTGACAAATCCGATCGGCTTATAATTGAAGTTACCGACATTTACGATAATGTTGAAACCTCGGTATATTCAATCCGGAGAACGGAGGTTTCTCCTCCTGAAATTCGCATTATCGCCCCTTACGCCTCGGATAACAATCTTATTTATCTCGACAGTAACGATCCCACGGTTTATATTGAAGGAGTTGTATCAGACGAAAGTCTGATTACCACAATCAGCATCGATGGTGTACTTGCAAGTTATATCCCCGACGACCTTAATCCTACTTTTCAGGCCAGCATTAACATCCTCAACAAAGGTAGCTTTACGGTAAAGGTTATGGACACGTTCGGGAATGTTTTGGAGAAAACCTACACCCTAAACCGGGAAGCAGCAGATCTGTCCACCAGCAATCCCATGGGAAAAACCTGGGTTGTTTTTATTGAGAATTCCGATTACGAGAATTTCGCTTCACTTGAGGGCCCCGGTAAAGACATATCCCTTATGAAAACTGCACTTTCAAAGTACAGCATTCACAACTTCATTCATAAAAAGAACATGACCAAACAGGATTTGGAAAAGTTCTTCGCAATCGAACTTCGCGATTTACTCAGAAGCAACCGGGTAAATTCCATTTTACTATGGTATGCCGGACATGGGAAATATTTTAACGAAACGGGGTATTGGGTACCGGTGGATGCAAAAAGGGATGACGAGTTTACCTACTTTAATATCAACGCTCTGAAAGCCTCACTGAAATCCTATCCCAAAGAAGTAACCCATACTCTTGTAATTACCGACGCTTGCGAATCCGGGCCAAGTTTTTACCAGGCAATGCGCGGAGCCAGCGACATCAAATCCTGCGATGACTGGACAGCTACCCGCTTAAAATCGTCGCAGGTTTTTTCGTCGGCAGGTTATGAGCTTGCAATTGATAACAGCCAGTTTACAACTTCCTTCGCCAATGTTCTGATAGGCAACCGGAATGCCTGCATACCCATCGAAAGCATTGTTCTGAAGGTTACTGAGGCAGTGACAAAGGACAAGCAACAGAAACCCCAATTCGGGAAAATTGCAGATTTGCAGGATGAAAACGGGACCTTCTTCTTCATGACAAAATAAAAGCATTAAATATGCTCCTCACATTTTTTCAAGTACCGTTAAAAATTATTCGCCCCTTCAGGCGGATAATTTTTTTACTTGCCTTTTTGTACCCGCTAAAAAGCCTTTATTCTCAGAACTATTACTTTGATAATTACGGAGTAGCCGAAGGTCTTGCCCAATCTACCATTTATGACATTTTACAAGACCATAACGACTATTTATGGTTGGGCACCCGGGCCGGAGTGAGCCGTTTCAACGGAAAAGAATTCGTAAACTACTCCCTCGAAAACGGAATAGCTGAAAATGGAGTGAGGACCATTTTCAAGGATAAAAACAACCTAATCTGGTTTGGGCACAGTGGAGGTGGAGTCAGTATATACAATGGTCGAAGCTTTCAGGTGTTTTCGGCTCCCGGGGATATTTTTTCAAGCGATATTACCAGCATTTTGCGCGACAATGATGGGAATCTCTGGATTTCCTCAGAGCTTTCAGGTGTTGTTAAAATTACCGAAACCGCTAAGACCCTTAAAGAATCGAAGTACGAGCATTACATCGGAGATCGTTTGAGCGACAGGGTTTTTGGGGCATATCTTTCTAGAGAAGGAACCCTGTACTTCATTACCGACGCATTTATAAAATACTACAAGCCCCTCGAGAACAGCTTTGTAAACTTTTCTCCGGAGGGGATGCCCTCCTTTTTCCTGATTACCTCCATGTATGAAGATTCAAAAGGGAATCTTTGGTTCGGCACCTACCATGGAGGCTTGTACAAATACGAAATTTCGGAAGACACCTTCCGGATATTTGACATTCGGGATGGGCTGGCTTCCAACTGGATTACCGCCATCTCAGAAGATTCAAACGGAAATTTGTGGGTTGGGACCTGGGGGGAGGGAATTACCCAAATCTCTGAAACCGGACTCAAAACCTTTAATCTCAAAAATGGTCTTAATGATTTAAAAATCAGGAAAATCACTGAAGATCAGGAAGGCAATATGCTGATTGCTACCCATGAGCATGGACTGTCGATTTTTAAGGGCGAACAATTTGTTTCCTTTTCAACTAACCACGGATTGCCAAACCCACAGGTCTGGTCGGTTATTCAGGACGAATCCGGAAAATTTTGGTTCGGCACCAACGAAGGAATCACAATTTATGATGAACATCTTCCTGTTGAAAAACAATTCAGGAACTTCCCCAAGCTGGAGGGCAAACGGATCCGCATGATAAAAGAGGATATCGAGCAGAGAGTCTGGATCAGTACTGACGCAGAAGGCATCTTTACTTACAATAACATCACCGGATCGTTCAGTTATGAGCCCAGGCTGAATTCCTATCTGCCCAAACTGGTTGTCACCGCTCTTGAGACCGATAACCTTGGACGCGTGTGGGCCGGAACCCTTGACGGTCTGGTTGTTTACGATTACAACACCGGAGATGTAAACTATTTCACGCAATCATCAGGACTTGCGGACAACGAAATTTCGGCTCTCTATTCCGACAGTGAAAACAGGTTATGGATAGGGTCCAAAGGAGCGGGTCTCACAGTTCTCACCGACACTGTTTTTACCATAATTTCACCCGGAGAAGAATTCACTGCAACCTGTATGGTCGAAGACCACAAAGGACAGTTGTGGGTAGGGACCGAGGCACAAGGTGTGCTGGTTATTGACACCCGGAACAAAAAGATTATTAAGAACTACAAAGAAAGCGACGGATTACTTGGCAACCTGATTAACCTGCTTAATGCTGATCACAACAACAATATTTACATTGGAACCAACAAAGGGCTGAACATTTACAACTCCGAAAAAGACAAACTCTTCACCTACACAGAGAAGAACGGTTTTACGGGAATTGAGACAAAGGCAAACTCAAGCTTCAAAGATTCCCGGGGACGGTTATGGTTTGGGACGGTTGACGGGGTTAACCGGTTCGACCCCAACCTGCATAGAAAAGTTAATCAGAATCCCCTGACACATATCATTGGGCTGAAAGTGAACCTTAAAGATCATGATTTAAAGTCAGGCTTAAAGCTGAACCATTCGCAAAACGATATCGTGATTGACTACATAAGCATCTGTCTTACCAATCCCGATGCCGTAAAATATAAAATTAAGCTTGTTGGAGCCGACAACGACTGGCGGGTAACTACTCAGACCTCGGTAACCTATCCGGCCCTAAGTCCAAAAAAATACGCCTTCCACCTTATGGCCCAGAACAGCGAGGGGCTATGGAACAGCGAACCGATTGTATTCAATTTCCAGATAAACCCGCCCTTTTACAAAACCTGGTTGTTTATACTCATTTGCGTTATTGCGGGAGCTAGCCTGATTATCGTTTATATTAAGGTACGGGAGTCAAACCTGGTTAAAGAGAAACGTGTACTGGAGGAAAAAGTAATTGAGAGAACTGCAGAAGTTGTTGCACAGAAAGAAGAGCTTTCGCAGAAGAACAAAGATATCACCGACAGCATACGATATGCCAAGCGTATACAATTTGCAATTCTCCCACCGGAAATTCCCTTTGCCGACACCTTTATTTTATTTAAGCCCAAGGATATCGTTAGTGGTGACTTTTACTGGCTGAACACAGTCGGGGATCTGGAGTTTCTTGCAGCGGTAGACTGCACGGGCCATGGGGTTCCCGGGGCATTCATGTCGATTATAGGATACAACTCCCTTAACAAAATCGTCAAGGAACGAAAAATCTATAAGCCCTCTGATATTCTTGACCAACTGAATTACGAGGTAACCGAGAGTTTGCAAAGAACCGACTCCGAAGGGGGCGCTATTCAGGACGGGATGGATCTATCACTGATTTGCTATAACAAGAAAACCAAAATCCTTCAATTTGCAGGGGCTTTCAATCCACTTTGGCTCGTAAGGAATGGGGAATTGGAAGAGATTAAGGCCGACCGTTTTTCCATTGGCCGTTCAAAGCTTGATGCGGATAAAAAATTCACCAATATTGAGATTCCCATCCAAAAAGGCGACACCATCTATTTCTTTTCCGATGGCTACGCAGACCAGTTTGGGGGAGAGACCGGTAAAAAGTTCAAATCAAAACCCATGAAAGAGCTTATTCTGGCACTTCAGGATATTCCCATGTCGAAGCAAAAACAAGTTCTCGAGGGAACACTCGAAGCCTGGAGGGGGGATATTGAACAGGTGGATGATGTTCTGCTAATCGGAAGGAAGTTCAGCTAATCCTCGAATGCGGCAAATTTAATGGCGCTACCATCCCAAGGAGAGGATGAATCAATGGCATTTAAAACCTCTGCGGGAGAATCAGCCATTTGCCAAATGTCCTTGTGCATATGCCGCATAAAACGCTCCTCCATCATTTTATGGAAGAACTCGTTCAAATGGTTATAAAATCCGGCTGTATTCAAAATCACGATGGGAGCAAGAAACTGACCCAGTTGCTTGAGGGTGATTATCTCGGTGAGCTCTTCCAGCGTCCCCACCCCTCCCGGCAAAGCCACAACAGCATCAACTCCCTGAACCATCAGACTTTTTCG
>CAMAZH010000158.1 GCA_945863035.1 Chitinophaga pinensis
GCTATTTTTTTACTTGTTTCCATAGTCCGGCAAATGTATAAAGTTTTTTTTAAGGATAGAACAGTTTTTTTCAGTGATAACTTTCCGGAAACATTCCGGACCCGAAGTGGATTGTTTTACAAGTATGAGTCGCATGAGAATTTGAAGGAGATTGTTACTGCATTTTTTTACCTCGGAAAAATCGATTCCCTGTTTATTTTTCATCACGATCTGCAATTTCTCCAGAAGGAATTCAGTTCTGTTTTCACAACCGTTAAAGCAGCCGGAGGTCTTGTTCGCAATTCCAAAGGGGAGTTTTTGGTTATTCGCCGTAATGGAATTTGGGATTTGCCTAAAGGAAAGACGGAAAAGGGCGAAACTTCCGGTGAAGCGGCAGTGCGCGAAGTATCTGAGGAATGCGGAATTGAATCCCCCGAAATACTGAGGTTTTTGCTAAAAACTTTTCATACCTATCTGTTGGACGGTAAAGCAATCTTGAAAGAAACCGACTGGTTTGAGATGATCATCGATGATGGCGTTATGACCACTCCTCAGGAAATCGAGGGCATCACCGAGGTTTGCTGGATAACTGTTGAAAATGCCGGAATGATCAAAGAAAATACCTATCCCTCTATTCTTGAAGTCCTGGCGGAAGCAAAAATCCTCTGAGTTTTCATATTTCTCCCCGGCCTTTCAGAATCTTGAAAAGATGCTGCTCAAAACCTGCCGAGGGCATTGAAGCGGGCGACATGGTCAGTTTCCCCTCCCTGTCGAGAAGATAGAAAACCGGGTACGCCATCACCTTATAATCTTTCAGAATGCTGCTGTTATCCATCGAATACCAGAATGTCCATGGGATCGAGTTATCTTCCGTAAAGGATGCTATAGTATTCTTCTCGGACTCCGGCAGTATTACAAGAATGTTTAAGTACTTGCTATGTTTATGAAAAAAGTATTTCAGGTATTCAAATTCCTGAAGACACTCCATGTTGTTTATCGAACAGAATCCAAGATAACTGTACTTTCCCTTCAGGGATGAAAGATCAAGGGAGTCTCCGGCAGCATTAAAGACAAAGGCCGATGGTGGAGGACCTCCCTGAAGGAGGGAGGTGATATCCTTTTTGATGTGAGCAGCAAGAATTTTGGACAGGTTGTAAGCTGAATGTGCTGAAAGGCTGTCGCATAGGTTGTTAACCGTATTGAGTGGCAGACTGTTTTCGTAATAGGAATTGTGAATTTCTTTTAGAATAACCCATTCCCGGATCCTGTCGTCCTGAAGAGCCGGATCCTTTTTAAGAAGTTGGTTTAAAGCGTAAAAACTTCCTTTCCCTATCAGGGAGTAGGCTTCGCTGAATTCATCTTTTTTGGTCAGACTGCTTAGATACCTATCATAATAAAGCTTGTAAAACTCCCACCACGACGGGTTGTTTTCCTGGACGGGTTTGTTTTTAAGATAGACCTGATAAAGGTCGGAATGGCTAAACTGATTGACTAAAAATCTCAGGATTGCCATTTTATACAGGGTATAGCCTTCAAAGTATTCATTGCCCTCCAATTCGATAATATTTTTGTTTGCCAGCACGAACGAATCGAGCATTTCGCGACTGTGTTTGGGGTTGTAGTACCGAAGGATCTGCTTATCGAGAAAGGGTTCGAACTGTTCGTCAAAAACACGAATTGTATGGTTAAGCTCCATGGGTTCAGTATTCTGTTCCGTTTCAGGAATCATGTGCCATGGGGGAGGAACAAAAAATGGGTTTTTAGCGTTTTCAGAGGGATTGGAAGGGGAGGGAGGGAGTTTGACATTATAACTTTTTCCCGGTTCCGCGAAAATAAATGCCCTGTAGAGGGAGGTATTGCAATATATGCATTGTGTTTTTTCTAAAGGGAATTGAACGGAGAACCTTCCCTGATCATCGGCTTTTGTTTTGGCGACAATTTCAACACTATTATAAATTCTTTCAGTGTAATAGAAAAACTCCAACTTCTGGTGGGCATATTCGGGATCCGATCCTGAAATCGTGACGGTATTTATCTGGGAATTAAGGGTTCCCGCGAGCAGAAAAAATGTGAATACCGAAAGGATGAGTCTTCCCATCATAAAAGGTATTTCTTAATATCCACCCCAACGGGAAGGAACTTGGAGGCATCTCCCCCGAAAAAAAGAATATCACGAACAATGGTTGAATTAACAAAAGTGTATTCGGGAGAAGTAAGAAGAAACACTGTTTCGATGGTGGGGTTCATAGCTTTGTTCATTTGGCCGATAGCCCTTTCGTACTCGAAATCGGCGGCAGTTCTTAATCCCCTGAGAAGGTAGCTCGCATTTACCTTGCCGCAATAATCAATTGTAAGCCCCTGGTAATGTTTCACCTCTACCTTTGGATTTCCGGCAAACACATCCGAAATCAGAGCCAGTCGTTTATCGAGGTTCAGGAGTGCTTTTTTCTGCGTATTGAATCCAACAGCTATGATAATCTTGTCAAATAGTGGCAGAGACCTGTTTACAATAGATTGGTGTCCGATGGTGAAAGGGTCGAAAGAGCCAGGGAAGAGAGCGATTTTTTCCATGTTTGTATTGGTATGTTGCTGGTGAGTTTGTTTTTTTTGCGAGCATTGCTTCGCTCAACGCGCAGCGCCAAATTCGCATAAACTCCCGTTTTTAATAAGTTCTTACCTCACAACCGCCAAAAACCACTTCCAGTTTTATTTCAAGAAATGGCAGGTCGGGGTTGAAACTCGGGCTGGTATACGTGGTGGACCCAAAAACGGCTGAGTTCCCATTTGGCAGTTCCGTGCCGGCAAATGCAGATTCCACCTTGATTCTGACAGGTGTGGCATTGCTGATTTTGATAATCGTGGCACCAAAGACAGTGCTGATTTTAACCCTTTGCCTCTCCCCCTTGAGATCGATCTCCCTGAAATCATACACCCCTTTTCCGAAAACTACGCTGTAATCGCGATTGGTCTCGGGGTTTGCAAATCGTTTTTCGCCAAAAACAACTTCGTTATCCTTGGTTTCAATAACAGGTGAACGGAAACTGCCGAATAGTATTTTTATTCCGAAAAAAATAAAAAGAAAGGCAATAATGATCTTGAAGAGAGGGAAATCGATATTAAACACAATTCTGAAAATCAGACTTAACCCCAGGACTACCAGCAGTAATCCCCAAAAAAGTGATGGACCCATTTTCATAGTTTTTAAATTAGGATTGGAATACGTTGAGTAAAAATACTTTATTTGTATTTAAAAATCAAACAACCCTCAGTGCACTTGTAACTTTTTCTTTCATCAGGGCCATTTCCAAAACCTGAAGAATATTGTCTACATAGTGAAATGTCAGGTCTTTGCGGTAGATTTCCTTTATTTCCTCAATGTCCTTGAGGTTTTCCTTCGATATGACAATGTCCTTGATCCCAGCCCTTTTGGCAGCCAGGATTTTTTCCTTGATTCCGCCAACCGGAAGCACTTTTCCCCTCAGGGTTATTTCACCCGTCATGGCCAGATTGGGTCGGACTTTTCTCTGAGTAAATGACGAGGCCAGGGAGGTTATCATAGTAATACCGGCCGAAGGCCCGTCTTTTGGGATAGCACCTTCGGGTACATGCACATGCACATTGCATTTGTCGAAAATTTCAGCGTCGAGACCAAGCATTGGCGAATGCGATTTCAGGTACTCAAGGGCTAACACAGCCGACTCCTTCATTACATCGCCCAGGTTTCCGGTGAGGGTTAATTTGCCGTTTCCCTTACTGAGGCTCGATTCCACAAAAAGAATCTCGCCGCCCACGGAAGTCCAGGCAAGACCGGTTACCACCCCCGCAAAATCATTGTTTTCATAACGGTCTCTTGAGAAACGCGGGGTTCCAAGGATCGTTTTTATGCTGTCGACGGTGAGACTGGTGTCGTATTTTTCTTCCAGTGCGATTTTTTTGGCAACCACACGGATCACCTTGGCAATCTGCTTATCAAGCTGACGGACTCCCGATTCGCGAGTATACGACTCAATAATGTTCTGCAGCGCAGCTTGGGTGAATTTCAGTTTTGCCTTGGGCAGACCGTGTTCGCGCAACTGTTTGGGAACCAAATGGCGTTTGGCGATTTCCAGTTTCTCTTCAACCAGATAGCCGGACACGTCGATAATCTCCATCCTGTCGAGCAGGGCGGGACTGATGGTACTGGTTGTGTTTGCGGTGGCGATAAACAAAATTCTCGACAAATCGTAATCCACTTCCAGATAATTGTCGTGGAAAGCAGAGTTCTGCTCCGGATCGAGTACTTCGAGCAATGCCGATTCCGGGTCACCGTGAAAATCTCTGCCGACTTTATCGATCTCATCCAAAACGAAAACCGGATTGGAAGATTTTACTTTCTTAATGCTTTGGATAATCCGGCCGGGCATGGCTCCGATATAGGTTTTCCTGTGCCCGCGTATTTCCGACTCGTCATGAAGTCCCCCTAAGGAAACCCTTACATATTTGCGGTTTAAAGCGGATGCCACAGATTTGCCCAGCGAGGTTTTTCCGACACCCGGAGGTCCTACAAGGCAAACGATCGGTGATTTCATATCGCCTTTGAGCTTAAGTACAGCCAGGTGTTCAATGATGCGGTCTTTGACATTGTCGAGTCCGAAATGATCTCTGTCGAGTATAGTCTGTGCCCTTTTCAGGTTGAAATTATCTTTTGTGTATTCGTTCCAGGGGAGATCCAACATTGTCTGAACATAGTTCATTTGCACAGAATACTCTCCTGCGGCGGGATTCAGGCGTCCCAACTTGTCAAGTTCTTTAGCAAACACTTCTGCCGTTTCCTTGGCCCATTTTTTCTTTTTAGCCCTTTCCTTGAAGTCTTTGATGTCCTGTTCCACAGGATTTCCACCCAGTTCATCCTGAATGGTTTTCATCTGCTGGTGGAGAAGGTATTCGCGCTGCTGCTGATCGAGGTCGTGTTTTACTTTCGACTGTATGTCGTACCTGAGTTCGAGCATTTGCACCTCTTTTGCGAGGTACTCAAGCAGGCGTATGCCTCTCTGCTTCAAATCGTCGATTTCAAGGAGTTTTTGTTTTTCAGCGATTTCCATGTCGTTGTTCGACGAGAGGAAATTGATCAGGAAGGCTGAGCTCTCAATGTTTTTGACGGCGAAAGTTGCTTCCGGGGGAATATTGGATGACAGTTTGATGATCTTTAAAGAAAGGTCTTTGAGGGTGGCAACAATTGCTTTGAGCTCATCGTCGCTTCCCGACCGCTTGTCTTCCAGAACGTCGATGCGTGCCACATAATAGGGCTTATCGGAAACAAGATCCATAATTTCGAAGCGCTTTTTCCCTTGAATGATAACCGAAGTTGATCCGTCGGGCATTTCAAGTATCTTGAGAATCTGAGCAACGGTGCCGGTTTTGTAAAGGTCTTTCATCTCCGGCTCGTCGACGGTCACGTTATTCTGAGCAACTGCGCCCAGAATTTTATTTTTGCGATACACTTCTTTAATGAGCTTCAGGGATTTTTCCCTGCCGATTGAAATTGGAATCACTACCCCGGGGAATAAGACAGTATTTCTGAGAGGAAGAATCGGCAAAACGTCAGGAACGTTAAGTTTCAGAACCTCGTCTTCTTCATCATCGGTTATTATAGGGATAAATTCGGCCTCTTCATCTACACCATCCGAACTCAAAAGGCTTTCAATACTATAATCAAATAAATTCTTCATATATACTCCGTTCTTTCTACTGACAAATAGTCTGATTTTAAAAAATCCGATTTACAAATTAAAATACATCATAGGTAAGTCAATACTTATGCCAAAAAGATGAAATCAGGGAAAGAGGGAGCAAATAGTATGTTTTAATTTGTTCCCAACATGCGAATCTGTATTTTTCCGATCAACGTCAAACTACCATCTCCGGTATTTTTCAGTCCTGCTGAAAATCTCCAGCAGGATGGATTTTTCTTTCTCATCAAGAATCATGTTCCTTCTTTCCATAACTTTTTCTGCTACTTCGAAGGCTTTTGGAACTGTGAAGGTAGTTAAACCCTGGGCTCCTCCCCAGCTAAAGGAAGGTATGAAATTTCGTGGAAACCCGGATCCGAAAATATTAGCATTGACGCCAACCACGGTACCTGTGTTAAACATCGTGTTTATGCCGCATTTGGAGTGGTCGCCCATAATAAGTCCGCAGAACTGCAAGCCGGTATTGATGAATTTCTCTTCTTTGTAACTCCAGAGTTTTACGATGGCGTAGTTGTTTTTTAGATTTGAATTGTTACTGTCGGCTCCAATGTTGCACCATTCACCTAGAACGGAATTCCCGAGAAAGCCGTCGTGGCCTTTGTTAGAGTTCCCGAAAATTACTGAGTTGTTGATTTCTCCACCTGCTTTTGAGTTTGGACCGATTGTGGTGGGTCCGTATACCTTCGTGCTCAGTTTGAGCGTAGAGTGTTCGCAAAGCGCAAATGGGCCGCGAACAACCGAACCCTCCATAATTTCGCTGTCTTTCCCCAGATATACAGGACCGTTTGATGCATTGATAGTTGCGAATTCCCCTTTAAAGCCTTCCTCTGCAAAGATGTTTCCGGGATTGATGATGTTCATGGTTTTACTCAGAGGGGCAGATTTCCGGCCTGTGGTGATCAGCGTAAAATCTCTTTGTATTTCATCCCCGTTTAATTGGAAAATATGCCAGGGATGATCGATGAAGGCACACGCGCTGGTGATTTCAAGTGTTTTAAGACCTGTGAGGGATTCTGCCTTAAAATCCATGGTTTTTGTGTTGTCGATTCTGGCGACAAGCATTCTATCCCCCGTTACAAGAGCCTCGTTGGGCTTAAGTTGTAAGAGTTGATCTATTATTTCGGGGGATGGGAGAAGACTGGCATTAATAAGAATATTGTCAGCTTCCACTTTCAAGGGGAATTTTACCGCCAGATAGCCCTGTGAGAGCGTTGAGGTTTTTTCTTCGAGGAGCTTTTCCCATTTCTCGCGGATTGTAAGGATACCAACCCTGATTTCCGATACAGGTCGGGTAAATGTCAGGGGCAGGAGTTGCTCCCAGCTTGAGTCGTCGAAAAGAATATAATTCATGCCGGTTTTTCTTTCAAATATAAGAAAAGTTGGAATGATTAATCTTTATAACAAAAAAACTCCGGTTGTTTGGTAACAACCGGAGCTCAAATATCTTGCGGTAAAAGGTTTATTTCTCTGCAGTTTTCTTTTTGTCGATATGGTCTTTGTAACGATTCATGAATTTATCAACACGACCAGCGGTATCAACAAGTTTCATTTTGCCTGTGAAGAAAGGGTGAGATGCGGCAGAAATCTCGAGTTTCACCAAAGGGTATTCAACACCGTCTTCCATAGCAATGGTTTCTCTGGTATTCGCAGTGGAACGGGTAAGAAAGGTAAACCCGTTTGACATATCTTTAAAGGCAACAAGCCTGTAATTTTTTGGGTGGATGTCTTTTTTCATTTTTTTATCCTTGAGATATCAATAACAAAATTCAATTCGGACTGCAAAATTAGAAATAGTTATAACAATTGCAAAATATTTTACAGATTTAATTTTAGATAATCGCAGTTTTGCCAATGTCTGACCATCAATAAGCCGCGAATTGGCGAGGCTGCCATTCAGACAGCCATTCAGACAATCCCTTGAAAAACAGAAGATCCTGATAATAAGGCTTTGTTTTTTCCTCGAGGGCAAGCATCCCGTCAGCTGAAAGGGGGGCGAATTCACCGGCGATTTTACATTTCAGTGAGTCCCTGATTCTTCCCCGATTTCCTTTAACTTTTCAATACTCACTTTCTCGGGCATAAATCGCTCAAATGGAATGGATTTATCAATCATATACCTAAGGGTATAGTGGGTTTTTGCTTTTACTCCACCCACTGCCTCATATAGCGATATCATTTTAGGATTAAAATCCCCCACCCAGGATAGTTCGATTTCTTTATATTGGGGCTTATGTTTCATCTTTTCGTTCATGTGCCAGAAGATGCCCGATTCCACACCTGAGTTTTGATATTTTGGGATTACTCCTGCTGCTACAGCGCGTATGCGGGTGATTGACTTCGTTTTTTTGTAATATAGAAACCGGAGCATGTTCCAGATATGAAGTTTGCCGTTCAGTTTTTTAAGAATCTGGTTTGCGTCAGGGAACATGATGAAAAAGGAGATCGGCTCGTCTTTATGGTAAGCGAACCA
>CAMAZH010000159.1 GCA_945863035.1 Chitinophaga pinensis
ATCGGCTCCCTCCTGTCCCTTCATCTGGGGAGGATAGGGAGATGCCATATTGATTTTGCCGAATTCGATGCATTCAGACAGTTGTGTAAGTATTTCGTTCATGGTTGTTGTGTTTGAGAAAAATTACTTTCAAATGTATTGGTATTGGATGTCTCAAAAAATAGTATTTTCTTTGATAAAGATGTAATATATAACTTTTTTTTAAACTGACTAACAGGAAACCAGATAACTTTCAGTCAAAATCAAGAATCGCCCGGAATTTCCATATATAAACATGATTTTTAATAGCCCATTAACTCATTTTCAAATTAACCCATTTTCAAATTTTTATGATCATAAAGAAGCGTTTTTACAAACTCCCTGCTTTTTTAATAACAGAGCAGCAGCAAAATCCGCTTACAAAGGATTTGTATTTGTGTGAGCTGGCAGAGTTTCTGGTCAAGCGTGACACTCTTTGGTCGGAAAACATACCCCAGGATCACCATGTGCTGGTTTACTGCACAAAGGGAGGAGGTATTATTCAGATTACAAATGATTTGATCCCTTTTAGTCAGAATCAGTATTGCATCATTCCCAGGGGATTTATTTTCAAGATTCAGACGGGAAGCACCGATCCGTCGGCATTTTTAACCTGCAAGTTCGACGGCGAAAAAACCGGGATCATGGAAAAGGAGTTCACGGTGGTAAGGGATTTGATTCCCTCGGTAAATAATATGGTTGCAAACCGTATCATGCTGTTCGACGAGTTGTTCAACAACCTTACCAAAGGGTTTTACAATGCCAATTACCATTACATTAATTTCTGCTTCGGGCATTTGCTGGCCACCTTTGTTTATGCCAGTCGCACGAGCGATGATCTGATGCTGGAGCAGAATCCCGGAGTAAGTCGCGCAATACAGTTTATGGAGCAGAACCTCGCAGAGAAGTTAACACTCGACACCCTTGCCGAAGAGGCCGGATATTCCCCTTCTTATTTTACAACCATGTTCAGCCGGAAGACAGGTTACAGTCCCTTGAGTTATTTCTCACATCTGAAAATCGACAAGGCATGCGAATACCTCGATTTCAGTAAACTTAAAATCAAGGAGATATCCTTTGCATTGGGATATTCCGATCCTTATTATTTTTCAAAGGATTTTCAGAAAAAGATGGGCCTTTCGCCGAGGAATTACAGGAAAAGGGTAGTTGGTGGGTCTTAATCGAGGTGAAACACTTCCTCCATATTGGCCCACCACTCGCCTTTTTTTCTTGTCTCAAGCGGTTTCTGCATGGGCTCCATCGCCGCCCACCATTCCTGCGTCTTTGGGTCTGCAGCCATTCTGGCCATGTCGGCCGCAAAATCATTACCGGAATATTCCATATAAGCAAACAGGAAACCGTCTTTGTGATAAATGGAATAGTTGCTGATATTACATTTTTTAATCATTTCCAATATCTCGGGCCATACCTTTGCGTGATAAGCCTTGTATGTTTCGAAATGCTCTTGTCTTACTTTTATAATTTGCCCGAAACGTCTCATTTTAATAATTCTATTTGAAAAATACCGTATTGATTTTTATTGCAAGGAAACCTCATAGAGCACCGGAAGTCCATCGGATTTCTCGATAACAAGCCGGAAATATTGTAAGCCGGTTTCCCTGAAGGTAACTTCCGAGCGCGATCCTATTGTCTTGCCCTTATGAAGGCTTGTCCACTTGTTTCCCTTTTTGTACTGAAGTTGGTAGGCTTTTATGTTTTGTCCCTTCTCATATAAGATCGCAGACTTTACTTTTTGAACCGATCCCAGATCGATTTCAATCCATGGTTTCGGATCATTTTCTTCCGGGTGCCACGAATCGCCTACCCAATCGCCATTGGTAAGGGATTTGATATCGATCCACAGATGGTTGGCCCATTTTGCTTTCAGGTTTGAAGAGCAGGTAATAGGTTTCATAAACGATAGCGAGTTCGGTTTTGCATCCATAGCTGGAATTTCCATCACGCTTCCTGCAAACTCTATTTCAATTATGGTGTCAATGGGTCTGACAAAGCCTTTTTCGAAAACAATAACAATTTCATTATTTTCAATTCTGTACTTTAAAGCCTCTCCCCCTAAAATTGTACAATTAGTAATTTTCAGACCCAGGTCGGGAAGAATAATTTCGTGGGAGGATTCGGACCAGTTAAGGATGTGGAGGAAGATTTTATTGCCTTTATGTGTGCTCACACCCCAGTCTGAGGGTTTAAATGGTCCACCCCGTGTTCCGTAAATGGAGGTTCCGTAGTCCTTGAGCCAAGCTCCCATTTCTTTCAGTCGTTCAACCTGAAGAGGTTCAATCTGTCCATCGGGCTGAGGTCCCACGTTGAAAAGCAGATTCCCGTTTCCGCCCGCCGAGCGGATCAGGCTGTGAAGGCACTGTTCAAGGGATTTCACCCTTTCATTGGGTTTCCATGCCCACTGATCGCCGATGGTCATGCAGGTTTCCCATGGACGGTTGTCCTGGAAGCCGCCAACACGCTGTTCAGGAGTATCAAAATCTCCTCGGGCGCCTGTACGGTCGTTGATAATGATATCGGGCTGAATCGTACGAACGTAGTCAATGATTTTCTGTCCGCTTTCGGCATTGAACTCTTGGGGAACATCAAACCAGAGTGTTACCAGAGGGCCATAGTTCAATAAAAGTTCGCCAACCTGTCGTTTCAGATAGGTGGTATACGCTTCCAGATTGCTTGTCTCCCTCCGCACGCTTCCTCCCGGGCTGGTGAGCGGGAAATCGGGATGATGCCAGTCGCAGGTGGAATAGTAAGTTCCGAAAGCAATGCCTTCCTTCCTGCATGCTTCAGATAACTCCTTCACTACATCGCGGTTCAGAGGGGAGTTCATTACGTTGTAATCGGTTTGCCGGGTGTTCCATAAGCAAAAGCCATCATGGTGTTTGGTTGTAAGGATAATATATTTCATACCGGCAGCTTTGGCAACGCTTACCCATTCGTCTGCGTTGAAATTCACGGCATCGAACTTCTTATAAAGCTGGTCATATTCTTCAACAGGGATTTCACTCCCCCGTGACCATCCGATTTCAGTGCCTTTGAGGCTTACAGGCCCCCAGTGGATGAACATTCCGAAACGGGCATCCTGCCACCATTCGAGTTTTTTTTCGTTTGTGGGTTCGTACTGTCCGGCTGCTGAAGAAAGCAGCAGTATACAGCTTAGGAATAGGATTGTGTTTTTCATTTTATTTTCTATTTAGTCTATGTTTATTTTCTATTAAACTCATGTACGGCATCGAACATCGCAACTATATTTTGAGGCGGCACGTCGGGAAGGATATTGTGTACGGTATTAAACACAAATCCCCCGCCTTCAGAAAATATTTCCAGTCGTTCGAAAACCTGCTCGCGGATCTGTACTGGCGAACCGGTATTTAAGGTACCTACCGTTTCAATGCCTCCTCCCCAGAAAGTACAGTCCTTTCCAAACTCTTTTTTCAGAAAAGCGGGATGCATATTGAATGAATTTGTCTGCACAGGATTAAAAATTTCAATACCAGCTTCGATCATATGCGGCATCAGCAAGGAAATCGAACCGCAGGAATGAATGAAAGTGTGCATTTTGCTGTGTGACTTCACATAATCGCAGAGCATTTTATGACGTGGCATGAAGAGGGTTCTGTAGGTTTCTGCATCCATGAATGGACCGGAAGACATTCCCAGATCATCCCCGAAACGAATGATATCAACGATATCGCCCACCGCAGCGCATACTTTTTCGAGCGTGGAAAGGTGGCGCTTCATGAGTTCATCCAACAGCTTCTCCACATTGTATGGATCGCACATAAGGTCCATCAGGAAGTTGTCCATCCGTCTGAGAAAAGTTCCCCATTCGAAGAGGTTGCATCCGCAAACCACCAGCAGGGCTTTGTCGGTACTTTGCCTTAGCTTCAATGTGTTTTCCCGGAGTTTTTGCCAGAAGTCAGTTTCGGCGGCATGATCCCAGGGACTGTGAACATCGCGGGCCCACATGATGCGGCCCATCTCTGCATCGAGATTGTCATAACTGTCAGGGTAGCCATCAACATAAGGGAAATAGGTCTGATCAAAGAAAGTAGCTCCAACGGGCATGCGTGAGAGCATCCTTTTTCCGTCATCGTCATAAGTCTGGTAAGAGCCATCGGGCATGCGGGTTGGCTTAAACCATTTTGGGTAAAAAGCCGGGGCGTTGTTTGCCATTGTAATAGGACTCCAGTCGGAGGACATGGCATTGAAGGTCCTGCCGATATCCAGCACATCTACGCCGAATTTGTCCAAGACCGACATGTCAGGCTGTGCCAGTTGCTGAACCACATCATAAATCTGAACCGGCAAATCGTTCCTGCCAAGATGTTTTATCAGGTTGCTGTAGGCAATAGCCGAAATGCCCGAACTTGGAGTAGCGCCCAAATCAATGGGAGTGCGATCGGGTTGTTGATGATTAATGGCTGTTAGAATTCGTTCGCGTGATGTCATAATTTTAAAACTAATATTACGCTGCTCTGCAGCTTAACTCAATTCAGATAATTCCCTGGCTACAAATATTTTGCTGCGGTTCGACTAAGCTCACCGAAATCTCTGCAGCTTTTCAAGCGGCATTGCCCCTCCTTCGTAATATTATGGAGGAGGAGGGGCCCAAATATTAGAAATAATGCTCCAATGTTCCGGATCATACAGATCCACTGATCCCGATCATAAACGAAGCAATTATTATTATTACCAGGGAAAGGATCATCAGAGCATGTACTCCCCTTGGAACCCCTTTCCATTCATTTCGGAGAAGCCCCCAGACAGTTGCAAAGGCTATTGTAAGGGCCATGAGTATTCCCCAGGAAGTAAAAGAATAGGGCCCCATTTTGCTTTGCCCCATTCCATACACAATAAACTGTGAAAACCAAAGTAGTCCCGCAAGTAAGCCAAACATATAATTCTTAAAAAGAACCTTGTTTGGCATGGCCGACTTGTATTCACGTAAAGAATTATTTTTTATCCCAAGGAAGATGCACCATCCGAGGGTGGTGATGAAAGTCCCGGCAAGGAGTACCAACATTACCGGGAGAATGGTAAATAAGGGATTTACTCCCTTCTGAGCAGCCAATTCACTTATTGGAAGGGCTTTTTCGAACCCCAGAGCCATTGCCGAACCTGCAATTCCAACCAGAATAGCAGCCATAATGCCTTTAACCAGATTGAATTCACCTATAGTTTCTTTCTTTTTAGCTTCGGAGATTACTATATCCTTGCGGATTCCAGCCCAGGCAGAAAGTGCAATTCCAATGCATGCAATTAATACCCCGGAGATCAGAAGCGAACCGCCAGACGCATTCATCATTACCTGAAGTCTTCCTGAAATCATAGGTGGAATTAGCGTTCCGATTGCCAGCATCAGACCCAGAGAAAGCGCATATCCCAACGACAGCCCCAGATAACGGAGGGCAAGTCCAAAGGAAAGGTTTCCGATTCCATACACGGCTCCGAGGAGAAACACACTGACCATAACAGAGGAGGGAGAGTCTTTGAGAATGGATGAAAAGTCGGGAACAAAAATAATGCAGGCAAGAAGCGGGAGAATTATATATGCACCAGCACTGAAAACCATCCAGTAGGTTTCCCACTTCCAGTCCCTGATTTTACCAAAAGGAACGGCAAAACTCCCGGCTGAAAAGGCACCGGTAGCAATCAGGAGAATTCCCAGGAGGATGGTCAGATTCATAACAAGGTAATTTTAGTTTAGGCCTGGCAGGCAGCTCAGATTAAATCAAGTCAAATTTAATCTTTTTAAAGTGGGATTGGTTGAACATTTCTGATCGTTTATTGCACAAATACGCTTTTATAAGGGTTTTATTTGCTCTATATTTGGAAAATTGAAAAGGGTCAAAATCTTAATTAACAGGATTATGTACAATGATGAAATTGGGAAATCGATATCTGTATTATTGAAGAATATTGCATATCTGCGATTTGACCAAGGAGCAAGTTACCCCAACATCAATAGCCCTTTTGCGAGAATGTATTTTATTACAGAGGGGGAGGGGCAACTTTCCATTGGTGGGGAAACCATTAAACTCGAGCCGGGATATTTGTATCTTATTCCCAGCTTTACCACCTGCACATACCAGTTTAACAAGGGATTGGCCCACACATACATTCATTTCAACCTGGGAGCTGACAATGGTATCAATATCTTTACAATGTATTCTGTTTTCAATAAGGTTTTAGCAAACGAAACCGATACTCTGCTATTTAAGCGATTGCTTGAAATTAACCCTGAGAAAGAACTCCCGCATGACGATCCGAATGTTTATCAGGCTAAACCATGGGTTAACAAAAAAACGGAATTCAAATCATTGGCTCAGCAGCTTGAAACGACTGGTATTATTCAGCAGCTATTCTCTCATTTTCTGAGATCTGAGAGTGAAAAGAACATGAGCAGTTTCCTTACTTACAAAATACAGCCTGTGCTTGCACATATTCATGATAACCTTCCGAACGACACAACAATTAAAAGCCTGGCGGCAATGGCTTGTCTCTCAAAAGACCATTTCACAAGGGTTTTTAAGTCCCTTATCGGGATGCCTCCATCAGAATATCTTATCAGAAAACGAATTGAGAAAGCCCAGTTCCTCCTGCTTACCACGGACATGACGCAATCGCGGATCATTGAAGAGACCGGTTTTAAAACGGTTTCTTATTTCTGTAGAATCTTCAAAAGGTATACCGGGTATACTCCTGTTGAATACAGGAGGCAGCCTATTCATTCTGTTTAGGCTTATCCGAATCCCGCTTCCGATAAACTCTTTATCAGTAATGGATTTGGTACTTATTCACAGATTGAAATTTTTAACCTGACAGGTATGAAGGTTATCAGCCTAAAGAATACAAAAAACTCAGTAGATATCTCAGGTCTGGTTAAAGGCATTTATATTGTAAAACTTTTTGATACCGATTCAATTTATATAAATAAGTTCACGAAAGAATAAGTGAAGTAAATAATTATCTTTAACCCGGCGCTAAAGAGAGATTTACTTATCATTTTACGTTCATGGATAAAAACAAAGCTGTCGTTGTCACCGGTATAGGGGTATTTTCATCTATTGGCAATTCAAGATCGGAATTCTGGAATTCTGTTATCGAAGGAAAGTCGGGAATCCGAAAAATTCAGTCGTTCGATCCAACCGGACACAAAAGCCAGATAGCCTCTGAGGTAATGAACTTTAATCCGGAGGATTACTTCGACCGCAAGGAAGCCCGCAAAATGGCCAGAGGGTCGCAAATGGCTGCCAGCGCCGCCATTGAAGCCATAAGAGATGCAGGGATTGATCTGGATAAGGAAGACCGGAGCCGGATTGGAAGTTCCATAGGGTCGGCTGCCGGCGATTATACTCATATTGAAGAGCAGCATATCCGCTTTTTGAAAATGGGGCCCGGATCAATAAATCCCTTAACGGTGCCACGGGTAATCCCCAACATGCCTGTGTGTTCCGCTTCCATCCACCTCGGAATCCATGGCCCTACGCTGGGCGTTACTGCCGCCTGTTCAACGGGCACCCATTCCATTGGTATTGCCCTCGGTCTGCTGAGAGCCGGAATGGCCGATGTTATGCTTGCCGGGGGAGCAGAAGCTTCTGTTACTCCCTTGGTTCTGGATGCCTATGCCAGCATGGGTGTTCTTTCCACTTTCAACGAAATTCCCGAAAAAGCAAGCCGCCCCTTCGACATGAACCGCGATGGTTTTGTAATTGCTGAGGGAGCTTGCGTACTGGTTCTTGAAACCCTTGAGCATGCTGAAAGGAGAGGAGCCAAGCCTCTTGCCTACCTAAGGGGATTTGGGATGACTGCCGACGCATACGGAATCGCCGCTCCGGAGCCGAATGGCTTATGGGCTGCAAAAGCCATGCAGCTGGCGGTTAAAGATGCGGGTCTCCAGCTGGAGGATATTGGCTACATAAATGCTCACGGCACCTCCACCAGGATGAACGATAAAACAGAGACTCTGGCCATCAAACTGGCGTTCAATAACAGGAATGTGCCGGTGAGTTCAACCAAATCGATGATAGGTCACGCACTTGGTGCTGCCGGAGCCATCGAGGCTGCTGCTACTTTGTTGGCTGTTCACAATGGTATATTACCTCCAACAATTAATTACGAAAC
>CAMAZH010000160.1 GCA_945863035.1 Chitinophaga pinensis
CTGAGCTGGCCGAGTCGCTCGAACAACTCCGATGGCTGAGTAACGGCTACAGAATTAAGACTGCAACCACCATGCATGAAAGCATTGGCATTGACACACCCGAGGATTTGGAAAGAGCAATAGGGATGCTCTAAGTATTGGTAAAACAAAAAAGTGGTTTACGTAGTGAATGGGATTGGGCAAAAAAAACTTAAATAAAGGTAAGCGTAAGGTGGTAAAGTGAGAATTCAGCATTGATTGGTTCAAACCGATAGCCTAGTGTATTGTTTGTGATTTTGGCCATTTCGATAAGTCCCAGTCCTGCTCCTCCCTTTGCGGTGAAATGTCCATCGGTGATGGTTTGACGGTAAAGCACCTTCAACTCATCCGCAGATTTGCTGTTTACGATTTCAATTTTTGCCTTAAGGCGGGGAACATCCGTATTTTTAATGGGACTACTTGTTTTGATGACGTAATTCTGATCAACACGTTCCAATCTGAAGGTGGGAAGATGGTTTTTGTCAATCATCTGGTTGTCATGATATTGGTCACTGTATTTGTAAATGTTCTCAAGAGCTTCTATCATAACACCAAGAATCCGCTTATAAATTCCGATTTTTATTCCTTTCTCAACCATCTTGTGCTTGAGCATTGTAAGTAAGCGTCCTATGGTACTAAAGGTCAGATGGCCTGTGTACTCCAGAATAGTTTCACGATTTGTCATTCATCAATTTTAATTCTGATCCAAAATAGTAAATTCTTATCAAATAAAACAAATTAATTGATGAAACTGTTTGTTAGAGACTTTCAGCAGGAATGTCAAAATCCCAAAGCTACGCAACTGAACCCGTATACCCCGAATCCTCCTTCAGATTTTTTCCCCTTGAGGCGATAACCGCAAGCTCGTCGCAGCGCGAGTTTTCCTTGTTTCCCGCATGTCCTTTTATCCATTGGAACTTAACTCTGTGCTTTCTGTAAAGAGGTAGGAATGTCTTCCACAAATCGGGGTTTTTTTTGTCTTTGAAGTTCTTCTTCTCCCAACCAAAAAGCCAACCCTGGTTCACTGCTTCCGAAACATATTTTGAATCGGTATAGACAACAACTTCGGTGTTATCCCAACGAATTGCCTCGAGACCGCGGATAACAGCCAGCAATTCCATCCGGTTGTTGGTAGTAAGTCGATAGCCTTCAGAGATTTCTTTCCGCAGGTCCCCATAAATCATTACTACTCCAAGTCCTCCAGGACCCGGATTTCCGCTGGCAGCTCCATCGGTATAAATGCTTATCTTCTTTTCCATAAGGCAATAAAATTAGAAAAAAAATCAGCAACTACTGCAATCTGCTTTTTTCGGGGGATTGCAACTGTCGCTTACAGACGCCAAACCGCCTTTTACAGACACTTATGGCAAAATTCAGGTTATAGAGGTGAAAAGCTTTCATATTATGCTAACCAACAGATCGACAGTGCTAAAATGTTATATATTTGTGTGCTTAAAATTAAACCTTAACTAATCAAAGCTAATGAAAAAAGTATTGGTACTTATTGCAGGCTTGTTCCTCGCATTTAACCTCAGCCTCAGGGCCGATGAAGGCATGTGGCTTTTAAACCTGTTGCAGAAGTCGAACACAGCCGAGATGACCTCGATGGGTTTTGAGCTTACCCCTGAGCAACTTTACAGCATTAATAATTCCAGCTTGAAAAATGCCGTTGGCGCTCTCGATCACGGCTCCTGCACAAGCGAGCTGGTTTCATCGGAGGGCCTGCTTCTTACCAACCACCATTGCGGATATGGAGAGATTCAAAGTCACAGCAGCGTTGACCATGACTACCTTAAAAACGGTTTTTGGGCAATGACCCGTGCCGAGGAACTTCCCAATCCCGGTAAAACAGTATCATTTGTTGTCAGAATCGAGGAAGTTACCGATCAGATTGTTCCGAAATTAAAAGAAGGCCTTTCAGGAATGGTTCTCGACAGAACCGTTGAAAATCTTTCGAAGGATATTGTAAAGAACGCTACAGAAGGTACTGTTTACGAAGCATTTGTTCGTTCTTTTTTTAACGGGAACCGCTTTTTCCTTGTGGTACTTGAGACTTACAAAGATGTAAGGCTTGTGGGTGCTCCGCCGGAATCCATTGGTAAATTCGGGGCGGATACCGACAACTGGATGTGGCCCCGCCATACCGGTGATTTCTCAATCTTCAGGGTTTATACGGCTCCCGATGGAACTCCCGCGGAATACTCCCCCGAAAATGTTCCTATGAAACCCAAACATTACCTGCCGGTTTCGCTGAAAGGATATGATAAAGAGGCCTTTGCAATGGTTATGGGCTTTCCGGGGAGTACCGACCGCTACATGACATCTTTCGAAGTAAATGAAATCCTTTCCATAGAACACCCCAACCGGATAAAAATCAGAGGCATTAAACAGAATCTCATGCTCGAGGATATGCAGGCCAGCGATAAAGTTCGTATTCAATACGCCTCCAAATATTCCCGTTCCAGCAACTATTGGAAGTATTCCATAGGCCAGTCGGAAGGGCTTAAAAATCTCAATGTTGTTGAAAGAAAAAAAGAGTTGGAAGCCAGCTTTACAAAATGGGTTAACGAAAACGATGAGCGCAAAGCAAAATATGGCGAGGCTTTAAACATGATTGAACAGGGTGTTGCAGGTCGCAAAGAATTCAGCAACGCTAAGCAATATGCCCTTGAAACAATGTACCAGGGGATGGAATCTGTTACTTTCGCATTCCAGTTTATGAGTCTGCAAAATGTACTAACCGAACTCCCGGATAACCGCGATTCGATTATGAGTGTGGCAAAAAGCCTGCAATCGACTATAGATGAGTTTTACAAGGATTACAATGTAGCCACCGACAAGAAAGTTAGCCGTGCGATGCTGGAGCTTTTCTATAAAGATGTTCCTGCCGAATATCAACCTGAGTATTTTTCGTTGATCAAGACCAAATACAAAGGGAACCTCGACAAATACAACGAGACTTTCTATAAAAAATCCATATTCCCCTACCGCGAAAAACTGGAAGCGTTCCTGGCTAACCCCAATGCAAAAACGCTTGGAAACGACCCCGCTTACCAGGCTGCTGTTTCTATGATCAATTCTATCAGGGGATATTATCAGGGAGCTGCCAAATTCGACGGAATGGTTGACCTTGGGAGAAAGCAATGGCTTGCCGGACTTATCGAAATGATGCCGGAGAAGAACTTCTATCCTGATGCTAACTCGACCTTGCGTATGACTTACGGCACGGTTGGCGATTATGAGGCTCGCGATGCCGTTCGCTACTCCCACTTCACTACTCTTACCGGGGTGATGGAAAAAGAAGACCCTAACAATTGGGAGTTTGTTGTTTCCGACAGACTTAAGGAGCTCTACAAGAATAAAGAATATGGCCGTTATGGAGTAAATGGCGAATTACCTGTTTGTTTTACCACTAACAACGATATTACAGGTGGCAACTCCGGAAGCCCGGTTATGAATTCGAAAGGCGAGCTTATCGGTATTGCCTTCGACGGCAACTGGGAAGCAATGAGCGGAGATATTGCTTTCGAGCCTGCTTTGCAGAAGTGCATTAACGTGGATATTCGCTATGTGCTTTTTGTAACTGAAATTTATGCCGGTGCCAAACATCTTGTTGACGAGATGACAATTGTGCAATAGACTTTTCATCCTGAAAAAAAAAGCCGCCAGAGAATCTGAGATTCTGTGGCGGTTTTTCTATTTTACCTCAATCAAAGCCTCTGCGGAAGCAGGGACTCCTTCATAGCTAAGACCTTCTATTTGTATCGTGTAAGGGCCTTTAACATCGGATGTATAGAAAGAGAACCATCCTTGCCCGAGCGAATCCGTTTGAACATAAGGCATCCAATACAGCGTCCTTCGATCGTCTTCAAAAACATCATCTGCTTTGTATTCAAATGCAGGCGCATAATACTCTTTAGGCGTATAGTACCCTAACATTTGAAAATCGAGCACCCCCTTCTTCATGAACTTTCCCCGTTTGGTATAAATAGCAATAACTCCATTGGCTCCTCTGGATCCATAAATGGCGGTTTCAGGCCCTTTTAAAACCTCTATCCGCTCCACATCAAATGGGTTCATACTCATTGCGTAATCCGCATCAACAGGTATTCCGTCGACCAGAAACAAGGGGTCGGTATTCCCATAGAAGGTGTTTATTCCCCTGATAATTACTTTATTCCCTGTTACCATTACGCCTGGAATTCTGCCTTCAAGAATCTGCCCTACGCTCTGATAGTTCTGAGTTTTCTCGTCAATAATAATCACGTTGGCTGCAGATGGCTCCTCGTGTATTCTGCTTATTCTCTTATTCTGCTCTGCAAAAGGATCATCTTTATAAGGGTCTTCTGGAGGCAAATATTGTCCTTTCGATCCGTGACGCTTAAGATCCTGCCGTGTTTGATAGCGCATTTCCTTGTCCTTGGTGTCCTCCTTCGAATCAACATAAATCACCAGATTGCGTTTACCGCTCGACCGAACCGCTTCTATAGAAACCGAAATCGTATCCTGATAATCAATGCTCTCAAAGCGGTATATTCCTTTTTCGCGGGAGCGGGTTTCAAATACGTCGTTAAATTCATTTAGGATATTAAGTGTTACCTTAATGTCTCTCAAGGGGATGTTAAAAAATTCCTTTGTGATTCTGCCCGTAATCACTATACCCTCTTCCTGTTCGTATTTTGGGGGGATATTCACATCCGACAAAACTTTAGTCCAGCTGCACCTTCGCCACCCATGCGTTAGCATCAGATCATCGAGTTGGCTTTCTTTTTCCCGATTCCAGTTGGTAAAGTAATGCTTTGGATTTTCAATTTTGCCCTTCAGATCGGAACTGAGAAGCAAATTTGTGATTATGTTGTCATTTATTCCAAAATCCTCAGCGTTTGCAACCGATGCTGAAAAGTTTCCCCTTACCGGCTGGCCGGAGGAATCGGTAAGTTTGACTTTCACGGAAATTTTTTCTCTGGGGGATGCTGTCGGCTTTGAAGGTTCCAACATCACATTCAAGGCGTCGTTGTTGTTCACAAAAATTAGCCTCTCACTAACTACTTGCGAAAACATGTTAAACAGGCTTAGATGAACAATTCCGGAAGGGAGGCCAAGAGTTGAAACCTCATAGGAATCCTCAGGGCTACCCAGGTCAAATGTATGGGTAAAGAGAAGTTTCCCGCGTGAATGGGCCAACAGAAAATAACTTGGATTAGGTGGGACTTGTCCGCCCGAAAAATTGTTTAGCATTTTAATGGCTGCTACCCCCTCTTTATTCCTGCTGACAGTAATGTTAATACCCATTTCGATGGATTCCGGCAACCTGACTTTAAGAGGTTTTTCGTCCCCGATATCAACCTGTGCCGCGTAGGATTCGTTCGCAGCAGGAGTAAAAGCAACCGACCCTATTCCAAGGTCTGAACTTGAAAATTCTACAATGCTGTTTCCTTTAGAGTCAAAAATTTTCCCTTTAACAGGTATTCCCTTCCCAAGCTCATTTATGGCCTTGAATCCGAGTTTGTTTTCCACACCGCTCAGCAGGTGGCCTCCCTCGGGAAGAAACTGAACATCGAATTTATTTTCGCTTTTCTTGTATTTCCGCTTTTCCGCTTTAATTCTTTGCAACTCTTCACGTGTAACATAGGTACTGAAGTCGGGGTTAGCCAGATAAATTGACTTCTCGAAAAAGAAATCCTCATCCACATTTCTCATCCAGTTAGTAAAGGCACGCAGCTTGTAAACTCCCTCGGGAACCGTGTCCTGAAAGGAGAAATCCCCATTTCCAAAGCCATCCGTCATCCGGATAAGCTTGTTTTGCACAATGTAGCCGGAAGGGTTTATTAGTTCGACGTACAGATTAGTGGTGCTGCTGTCTGGCTTATGATCCCGGGCATTCACGAGGTAGGCTTTGAACCACACGGTCTCGTCGGCCTTGTAATTGGACTTATCGAAATGCAGGTAAACTTTCTGTTGTGGGAGCCGCTTAAAGTAGGATTCAAACTTCTCAACAATTGCCTGAAGGATTGGATGATCGGTGCTGCTCATAGGAGTCATCGACCAGGAGATTGCGAACAAAGGCAGAGCCAATCCAAACAAAACCAATAAATTACGGTGTTTCATAGGATTAGAATTTTAAAACCCGAGCAATAAAAGGTACAACTTTTAATCAATACTTTCAAGTTCCTCCCAGTATTCCAATGCCCGCCGGGTATGCGGTATAACGATAGTTCCCCCGACAAGATTGGCCACAGCAAACACTTCCATGATCTGATCCTTGGAAACCTTAAGCTCAAAACATGTTTCGAGGTGGTATTTGATGCAATCGTCGCACCTTAGTACCATGGAAGCAACCAGGCCGAGTAGCTCCTTTTCGCGGGCAGAGAGCGCTCCGTCGACATAGGTATTGGTATCGAGATTAAAAATACGCTTAATGATTTTATTATCTGCGGCAAGGAGACGTTTGTTCATCTTTTCGCGGTACTGACGGAATTCCTGAATTTTTTCGCTCATAATGAAGATCTGAGATTTGTTTTGAAAAGATAAATATAGTGGACTTTTTTTGGACTCCGCTTCATACATTTCTCTAACAGGTTTTAATTTACCCCATCTTTTTATATTTTTGCATACACAACATAAAAAAAGAATATGTCAGGACACAGTAAATGGTCGACCATCAAGCGGAAAAAAGGAGCAGCGGACTCCAAGCGTTCCAAGATGTTTTCGAGGATAGCAAAGGAGATTACTATTGCGGTGAAGGAAGGGGGGAACGATCCGGAATTGAATCCCCGTCTGAGGGTAGCCATAAACAACGGCAAAGGGATAAACATGCCAAAGGAAAACATCTCCAGGGCTATCAGCAAGGCCGACAAGGACGATTCAAGTTTACAGGAATCAAGCTTTGAAGGATATCTCCCCAATGGAATCGCTGTGTTTATAGAGTGTTTATCGGACAACAACAACCGGACGGTAAGTAATATCCGCTCCATTTTCAATAAAAGAGGAGGAAATCTGGGTACCAATGGCTCATTGAGTTTTATTTTCGAACGCAAGGGTGTGATTCAGATTCCAAAAGGCAAATTGGATCCTGAGGAATTCCAGCTTGAAATTATTGATGCCGGAGTGGAGGATTTCCAGGTTGAAGAGGAAATGTTTGTGATTACCACGGCATTGGAAGATTTCGGAACCGTTCAGAAGAGGCTGGACGAGTTGGGAATTGTGGCGGAAAATGCGGAATTACAGAGAATTCCGAACGAGACGAAGGTTCTGCCTCTGAATGATTCCTTGAAAATCCTGAGAATAATTGATGAATTCGAGGAAGATGAAGATGTGCAGAATGTTTTCCACACGCTTGAAGTTACCGATGAGGTTATGGAAAACATGGAGTAAACTTTCTGGAATTTAAAGCTTCCCGCCTCTGTTTCTGGAGGCTGTCCATTTCTTATCCAATAGAAAATAGAAAAACCGCTTCAGAAAAGCGGTTTTTTTATTTTAAAACTTTTGTCTTTTAGCGGTTTGCCAATTTAGTATAATCCTTTTTGGCAGAGTAGTTAATTTTAAGGGCGTTAGCGTAGCGCAAAGCCTGCTTAACATCCGTAACCTTACCCATTGGGATGTTCTGGTCAACACGAAGGGAGATTGTCATTTTGTTTTTATCCGACTCGTCGAGTTTTTCTCTCTCAAAAAGAATAAAGTCTTTAACCGATTCTGTAGGCACTCCCTCTTCATTTATGAGCTTATCGTTCATCTGTATCATTGGTTCAGAACCGTATAGAGTTTGCAGCAAACCAATTGGTCTTCCAATGTAGATATAGCTCACAATAGATTTCTTCTCCAGTTTCTTAACCATGCTAGCCTTTGGGACATTTACAGACACCTTCACTTCTGTTTCTCTCATAACGGTAGTTACCATGAAAAAGAAAAGAAGCATGAAAACAATGTCAGGGAGTGATGCTGTACTAA
>CAMAZH010000161.1 GCA_945863035.1 Chitinophaga pinensis
TTAAGTATTGCATTGGGATTAAAATCATCCAAAGCTATATCATTAATAGATATCATATTAGCTGTTATTTACCAAATTACATCTTTAAGGATAGCTTATTAGCTATTAAAATGTAAATTTATTATAAAAAACCCACATGTCAATCTTAATAAATAATAAAAGAAAAATTTTTCCTGTTATTTCTATTGTTCTTATTTGGGTGTTTTCATCCGGAACCGCCCCTCCCACAGCAATATCAAAAACCCCGGGTTCCACAACCTGCACCGCATCTGGATTTGTAACACTGAAATCCTCAGGCTTTAGCGTAAAGCTTACTGACTTCTTTTCTCCCTGTTTCAGGCACATTCTTTTGAATCCCTTCAAAGAGGTAAGCGGCACAATGGTTTTAGCAGTTTTGTTTGAAACATATACCTGCACTACTTCCTACCCTCCGGTTTTTCCAGTGTTTTTAACTTCAACGCTTACTTCAACATCCGACTGGGTATCTGAGTTTTTATCAACGGTAAGGTTACTGTATTCATAACTGGTGTAGCTTAATCCATATCCAAAAGGATTAAGAGGAGTACCTGTGAAATACCGATAGGTGCGTCCCTGCATATCATAGTTGGAAAAATCAGGAATGGCCTTCTCCGATTTGTAAAATGTTACTTCTCCTGACCAAAGCCATTGAAACCAAACAAAAAGGCAAAGATTCCGCTAAACAGAAAGTTGATTTTCATTTTTGCTGAAATTTGAGGCGAGAAAATGAATCTAAATCCTGACTAAAGTAAGTAAAAAAATCATTTCTTGCGGCTTATTATCAGTTCAAAAAAACCGGGAAAACCAAATGGATTCAAAGACCAGGCTGAATGAATAATCCCGAGTGCTTTTCTTCGTGCCACTACTTGAATCGTATCGCTTCAGCCGGAGATATCCTGCTTATCAACATGGAGGGTAGGATCAGGAACGTAAGGATTACGGCTACGGTTCCTGCATTCAGCAGAAAAATATTGAAAAGGTTTATGTTGATCGGCACAGTGGTCAGGTAATACGATGTCGGGTCGAGACGTATGATGCTGAAATGTTTCTGAAGCATGCAAAGGCTGATTCCCAGCAAATTCCCCCATAGCAATCCTTTAAGAATCAGGTAAGATGCCTGGTAAAGGAATATTTTCCGGATGCTCTTGTTGGAGGTGCCCAGGGCTTTTAGTATCCCTATCATATTGGTACGATCGAGAATAATGATCAGTAAGCCGGAAATCATGTTAATCCCCGCAACAATCAGCATCAGGATTATAATCACCATCACATTGACATCCTGAAGGTTAAGCCAGTCGAAGATCTGCGGATATTTCTCAACGATATTTAGCACTTTAAGTCTTGATCCATCGCCGAAAAAAGCTGTCGAAACAATTTCGCCTACTTCATAGCTGATCCTGTCGATCTCGTCAAAATCAGTAACCATCATCTCTAGTCCGCTAACCTGGTTTTCCTCCCATCCCGAAAGGCGCTGAATGTGCCTGATATCGACCATCGCAAAGGTCTTGTCGAATTCCTGAAGACTGGTCTCGTAAATCCCGGAGATGGTGAACTTCCTGAAGCGCGGGGTTTCCTGAATAAACCACATCTGGAAACTGTCGCCAGTCTTTAGTTTGAGCCTCTTGGCCAGAAAAGAGGATATTACAATGCTGTTTGAAACCGAATCCATTTTAAGGCGGAAAGAATTACCCTCCAGCATTGACCTGTCAAAAAAATCCCAATCATAATCCTGTCCCACTCCCTTTAAAACCAAGCCCTGTATATCGTTCTGAGTTTTTACAATTCCTGCCTTAAGAGCAAAAACCTGTATGTGCTCAACTCCATTTGTGCTTTTTATTCGGGGGAGGAAATCCGGGTTGGCTTCAATGGGACTGGTTTCATAGGAAACATTCGAATCATAGTTGAGAATCTGTATGTGCGATCCAAAACCGATGACTTTATTGCTGATTTCTTCTTTGAAACCTGTTACAATAGAAATGGCTACCAACATCACAGCTAGTCCCAGAGCAATGCCGAACACCGCTATGCCCATGATGGTTCCGGGGAAACGTTTGCTGGTTTCCTTCCGGCTGTTCAATCTTTTTGCAATAAAAAACTCAGTATTCAAGCCTATCGTTTTTAATCAATGCGTAAAAGTAATAAATTCGTGCCTTAAAGTACGTTTTGCGCTCGAAGTAGAATTTATATTTAAAGCAAAGACAAAAAAAACAAAGGGTTTATCAAAATTATAATCCACTATGCTGCTTTCCCTTTGAACGCCAAAGGCTAAAAACGGAACTTGTCTCACAAATACAAAAAAAATGTCCATTCTTATCATTACTATATTTATTTTGGTTTCCATCCCAGCCTGCTCACAGTCCGATAGCGATTTGCGGCCCATCCGTTGCGGAGCAGACCGGACAGAATTGTACCTGCCCTTGCTGAAAGGCAAATCGGTGGCGGTGATGGCTAACCAGACGAGTATAATTGGTAAAACCCATCTGGTAGACAGTCTTATTTCGCTGGGAGTGGATGTGAAAAAGATATTTTCGGCAGAGCATGGTTTCAGAGGAAACGAGGCCGACGGCACACTTATATCCGACGGGAAAGATCATGTTACCGGGCTCCCCATCGTGTCCCTGTATGGCAAAAACCGAAAACCAGCCCCTGAGCATCTTGCAGATATCGACATTGTTATTTTTGATGTTCAGGATGTTGGAGTGAGGTTTTACACTTTCATTTCATCCATGCACTATATCATGGAGGCCTGTGCTGAGAACTCAAAAGATTTTTTGGTTCTCGACCGTCCCAATCCCAACGGAAATTACATCGACGGGCCAATACTCCAACCCGGATTCGAGTCGTTTGTTGGAATGCACCCGGTGCCTGTGGTTCATGGAATGTCGATTGCAGAATATGCCAGAATGATCAATGGGGAAGGATGGTTGAACGACTCACTGAGCTGCAATCTTAGCTGGGTCACTTGTGCAAATTATTCGCACAGCTGCGATTTTACTCCCCCGGTACCTCCCTCCCCAAATTTGCCCAACATACAAACCATTCGGTTGTATCCCTCGATAGCATTGTTCGAAGGAACACCTGTAAGTGAAGGACGTGGAACGGATTTCCCTTTTCAGACCTTCGGGTTTCCGGGATTTACCGGAGGCAGTTTTGAGTTCATCCCCATGGGCATAAAGGGCGTTTCAACAAATCCAAAATTCGAAAATCAAGTCTGCAGAGGAAAAGACCTGAGAGAATATATCCCCGCGGGAGGGAAATGGAATGAACTTCAATTGGAATGGCTGATTGAGGCGTATCAGTCATTTGAGGATAAAGAATCTTTCTTTAAACCCTATTTCGATAAACTGGCCGGAACCGATCAGTTGCGGAAGGATATACAGGCAGGAAAGTCAATCGACGAGATTCGGCTGAAATGGGCAGATGACTTGGCGAAGTACAAGGTCAGAAGAGAGAAATATATTTTGTACCCCTAGTTAAAATCATAGGTTCAACCGATTTGTCCATTTATCCCATCTGCCTTATTTGAAGTACCTATACGGTTTGAATGATTCTTTTTTTATATTTACGGTTGAACCCTGCACCGGCTAAATCGATAATATGAAAACTACAATTCTTTGTTTATTGACCCTTTTTTTTAGCATTAACTCCACGCTTTCCCAACAACAGGGCTTCCTTCAGAATGTCTATAAATATATTGAGGACCCTGCTGAATTCGCTCTAAACCAGGAAAAAGGGCGCACTCCTTTGCTACCGTTCGGGTCAGTAACCGAAGCACTCGAGAATAACTGGACTTCCTCAGGTAATTTCCTTTCACTTAACGGGATGTGGAAATTCAAATGGTCTGCAAACCCGAATCTTTCCCCGGTCGATTTCTTTTCCGGGAAATACAACGACAGCAAGTGGGATAATCTCACCGTCCCTTCAAACTGGGAAATGCACGGCTATGGCGACCCTGTATTCCGAAATATTTCTCATCCCTTCACGTCTAATCCTCCTTTTATCCCCAGAGATTACAATCCCGTTGGGTCGTACCGAAAAACCTTTACCCTTCCTACAGGTTGGAAAGAAAAAGAAGTATTCTTAAGGATGGAAGGGACTACTTCGGCATCATTTGTTTGGGTTAACGGACAGGAGGTCGGTTTTAACCAGGGAGCCAATGAACCTGCCGAATACAACATTACGAAATTCCTGAAACCGGGTAAAAACCTGCTGGCTGTTGTTGTTTACAAATATTCCGACGGAACCTATCTGGAAGATCAGGATTTCTGGCGGTTGTCGGGGATATTCAGGGATGTCTACCTGATGGCTGCATCAAAAGTGCATTTGCGCGACTTTTACGTCACTACTGATCTGGATGCGGAATACAAAGACGCAAACCTTTCCATAGCTGCTGAAATAGCTAATTATTCCGAAACCACACAAAATGGTTATTCCGTTCGCGCTACCATATTCGGTACCGATCGCAAGTCAGTAATTCAAAAAATGATTTCAAATCCGGTTTCCCCGGAAAAAAAACAAACCCTTTTGTTGAATCTTTCCACACAGGTTTCCAATCCGGCAAAATGGTCTGCCGAAAAGCCCAATCTGTACTATCTTACCCTCGAATTGATCAACTCCGCAGGGAAAGTTGAAGAAGTCGTCGCAGGAAGGATCGGCTTTAAAGAGGTGGAAGTGAAAAACCAGGCGCTGCTGGTGAACGGAGTCCCCGTAAAACTGAACGCAGTCAACAGCCACATGCAGCATCCCGAACTTGGCCATGCCATGGACCGGGAGACCATCATAAAGGATTTTGTGCTGATGAAGCAGTTCAATATCAACTGCGTACGCACGTCACACTATCCCCCTACCATCGAATACCTCGATCTGGCCGATGAGATGGGCATTTACATAGTTGACGAAACCGGTAATGAGTCGCACGCAACGGAATATATTTCCGAACTTCCCGAATGGCGGGATGCATATATCGACCGTGTTCAGGGAATGGTGCTCCGCGACAGAAACCACCCTTCGATTATCTTTTGGAGCGCAGGAAACGAAAGCGGTTTTGGTAACAACATTTGTGAAGTTATAAAGGAGGGAAAGCGACTCGATCCATCCCGGATATTCATGTATGGGGGAAACACCGACGATGTTGCATGGAAAAACGAAGTCCCTTGCGAAGATATATTCGGTCCCCGCTACCCTACCCCCTATGAGCTGAAAACCCGTATAGCGCAGGTTCCCGAATCGCAGGACCCCCGCCCCTCTTTTATGGACGAGTACATTTCCGTGGAAGGTAACGGGGGAGGTGGACTCGACGAGTATTGGGAGATTATTTACCAATATCCGAGATGCATCGGCGGAGCCTTATGGGATTGGGTGAGCCCGGGCATTAGTGAAAAAATCCTTTTACTTACCGACGCTTCTGAAAACCACATAAACACAGCCATCAAAGGTCGCGGGAAATTGGTCCCGGGAAAATCAGGGAACGCTGTTGAGTTGACCGGGCACGACCAGTGGGTTGACGTTTACCGCCACCCGGCATTGGATATCACGGGAAACCAACTCACCCTTTCCCTCTGGGTGTTCCCACGGGAGTGGAATACCGATGGGACTTTTATTACAAAAGGGAGCTATCAGTTTGGCCTCATCCAAAATAAAAAGGACTCTCTGTTGTTTTATGTGACAGATACCAAAAAGACCTCTGTAAATGCAGCTCTGCCTCAGAACTGGGAAAATTCATGGCATCATATCGCCGGTATTTATGACGGGAATAACCTTTCCCTTTATATCGATGGTAAACTCTCGGGAAGCAAAGCCTTTAGCGGAAACATAACAAACAAGCCATTCCCGGTAAACATTGGCCGCAACCCGGAGATTGAGGGTCAGGAATATGCCGGAAGAACCAGCAATGCCCGTTTCGATCAGGTAGCCATTTTCGACAAAGCCATTCCGGTGGATCAATTGCTAAATGCCGGTCCCGAACTCAAGGCGAAGTCAAAACTCTGGCTCGATTTCGATGAAGTCAAGGAAGACGGCACTTTTTATTCCATGGGCATCGGTGGACGTACCTATGGGCTTATCTGGCCCGACCGTCGCCCGCAGCCGGAAATGTGGCAGGTAAAAAAGTCAGCCCAGCCCGCAAACGTTGAGTGGGCTAACCCTGAAGACGGAACCGTAGAAATATGGAATCGATTCCATTTTACCAATCTCAGCGAACTGAAAACAACCTGGCAGCTGCAGGCTGATGGAAACATAGTTCAAGAGGGGGAATTAAACCTCGATTTAGGCCCCCTTGAAAGGACAATCGTAAAAATCCCGTTTCAGAAGCCTGTGCTGAAAGCTGATACCGAATACCGCATCCTTGTGAGTTTCTCACTTAAAAAAGCAGAGCAGTGGGCTCCTGTTGGATTCGAGCTTGCATGGAATCAGCTGGAACTCCCCTGGAAAAAAACAGTCGTGGAAATTCCTGCTCAAAACATCCCCGCTCCGGAACATTCCGAAAATGAAGTGGCCATAATCATTACCGGGAAAAACTTTGAATATGTTTTTGACAAGACAACAGGTAGGCTAACATCGATGAAATACGAGGGGATGGCACTGCTGAATGAAGGTCCAAAGCTGAACATCTGGCGCGCGCCTCTGGCTAACGAGCTTGACCAATGGGCGTTGTGGCGCTCTGACCTTACGTACCGAAAACCGGGAATGGGTCAGGACCCGGCAAACAACTGGCGCTCCCTGGGGTTAGATCATTTAAGCTACAAGGTCGAACGGATAATTATTTCAACTACCCCGGACAATCAGCTAAAAATCGATGTGAAAGACCATGCCGAGGGAATCAACTTCGGAACCGCCTTTGATAACCACTACATTTACCTTATCGATGGCTTGGGGGAAATCACATTCAGTCATATGGTAACCCCTCAGGGACTCATGCCCGCATGGCTTCCAAGAATTGGCAACCAATGGAACCTGAATCGTGAGCTAAGCCGGGTTGAGTGGTACGGCCGCGGACCCTTCGAAAATTATCCCGACCGCAAGACCGGGGCTAAAGTTGGGGTTTATTCAAGCACGGTACAGGAAATGAAAGAGCCTTACCTTGTTCCCCAGGATTACGGTTTGCGCACCGATAACCGCTGGGTGCGTATGGAAGCTGCTGATGGAACCGGACTGGAATTCAAAGCAGGAGAATTATTCAATTTCAATGCGCATCCCTACAGTACCGACAATATGACCCGCGCCCGATATCCATATCAGATACAGGCGTTTGACGGAATTACTTTCAACTTTGATTATGCCACCAGCGGCGTGGGTTGCACGGCAATTTCTGTACTTAACCAGTACAGGGTATTACCACAGGTTTACAGTTTCAAAATTCAAATAAGACCTTACAAATAATTTACACTCTGAGCAATTCTGTACCAATTCCTTTTGGTGCAGAATTGCAAGGAGTCATACCTTAAAACACCTAAATCATGAAAGCAATTACAATCATTTTATCCATTATGATGCTTGTTTCCTGCACAAAACCCGAAGTGGCAAAAGATATTTCCATTATTCCGCTCCCTGATTCGATCAGCCTCGGAAAAGGAACGTTTATACTGTCTGCCAAAACTGTAATTGTTGCAGAGGGCGAGGCGGTTGCAGTAGCCGAATACCTGAGTGACTTCCTGAAAAAAGCCACTGGACTGGAGGTTCCTGTTACTGACAAACGTAAAAAAAACGCAATTATATTAAGCCTTGAGAGTGCCTTACCCGATTCGGAAATTTCCAGGGAGGGATACACCCTAAGTTCCACCTCCAGAAATATCGTAATTACGGCTCAGGCTGCTGAAGGTCTTTTCTACGGGGTCCAGACTCTTCGTCAGCTGTTCCCACCTGAAATTGAAAGTCCAACCCTAAAAAGCGATGTGGTTTGGAACGTTCC
>CAMAZH010000162.1 GCA_945863035.1 Chitinophaga pinensis
AATCCCTGGGTATAATCAAGCTCTTTTTCAAGTTTTACCAATTCTTCTTCGGTATTCAACAGGTTTCCCAGAGGAACGTAGAACTCAACATTTTTAACCATAAATGAGCCCGCTGTATCGTTTTTCTCTTTTACCGCACGAACATCCGAAACATTGGCCATCTTCTTGATTACCTCGTTGAAGCGCTCACTGAACATGCCTTCTGAGTCGATATAATCGAGTTCCAAAACTTCTTTCATGGCAATATTCTTGTCGTTGCGAATGGTACGTACGCCACCAATAATTTCCTTCGTCAGATCAAACTGACTTAAAAGCGCCTCATCGAAGTTACCTGCCTTCGGCATTTTAGAAATCATGATGCTTTCGCCATCCTTCCGTTCCTTAACAAGCTGCCAGATTTCTTCGGTGATAAAGGGCATAAAGGGATGTAGCACCAACGTCAGCCTCTCGAAAAACCCGATTGTGCTTTCAAGCGTTGCCTTATCAATAGGCTTCTGATAGGCGGGCTTAACCATTTCAAGATACCATGAGGAGAACTCGTCCCAGAAAAGTTTGTAAACGGTCATCAGCGCTTCGGAGAGCCGGAAGCGATCGTAATGCTCGTCGAGCGAACGAACAGACTCGTTCAGCCTGGCCTCGAACCATAGAATAGCCGTTCTTGCAGATTCAGGTTGGATAAGGGATTCATCAACCTCCCATGATTTTACAAGTCGGAAAGCATTCCAGATCTTATTTCCGAAGTTACGTCCCTGCTCGGTCAGGCTCTCGTCAAAGAGCAAATCGTTACCCGCTGGGGAGCAAAACAACATTCCAACACGAACCCCGTCGGCTGTGTATTTTTTCATCAGTTCGATGGGATCGGGAGAGTTACCGAGGGATTTCGACATTTTCCTTCGTTGGGCATCGCGCACAATACCTGTCAGGTATACATTGCTGAAAGGTTTGTCGCCCTGGTATTCGTAACCTGCAATAATCATGCGCGCCACCCAGAAAAAAAGGATTTCAGGAGCAGTTACAAGATCGTTTGTGGGATAATAGTATTTAACATCCGCATTGCCGGGTTTGTTGATCCCGTCGAAAACAGAAATTGGCCACAGCCAGGAGGAAAACCAGGTGTCGAGCACGTCTTCGTCCTGACGCAGATCGGACAGAAGAAGCTCCGGGTCCCCAGTTTTTTCGATTGCGAGCGAGAGGGCTTCGATGGGGTTCATTGCAACCACATAGTCATTGGGTCCATCGCCATAGAAATAGGCAGGAATGCGCTGTCCCCACCAAAGCTGACGGGAAATACACCAATCTTTGAGGTTCTCCATCCAGTGACGGTATGTGTTTTTGAATTTCGGGGGATGCAGTTTTATCTCATCATTCAAAACATTCTCCAATGCCGGCTTTGCAAGCTCCTTCATGTCGAGAAACCATTGCAGGGACAGCTTGGGCTCGATAACCGCATCCGTGCGCTCAGAAAAGCCAACTTTATTTACATAGTCTTCCGTCTTAAGTAAAAGGCCCTTTTCCTCAAGTACTTTTACAATCTTCTTTCGAACCACAAAGCGGTCTTCTCCCACGAAAAGAATCGCCTTCTCACTGAGAGTCCCGTTGGGATTGAATATATCGATCGATTCAAGATTGTGCTTTAAACCTAAAGTGTAGTCGTTCACATCATGAGCGGGAGTGATTTTCAGCGCTCCGGTTCCGAACTCCATATCCACGTATTCATCCTGTATGATCGGAACGGGACGGTCGATAAGGGGAATAATCGCCTTTTTCCCATGAAATACCCTGAAACGGTCATCATTGGGATTAACACAAACTGCTGTATCCCCAAGTATGGTTTCCGGGCGGGTAGTGGCAATAACAATAAAATTATCCTCGCCCTGTATCGGGTATTTAATGTAATAGAGTTTCGACTGCACTTCGCGGTACATAACCTCCTCATCGGAAACAGCAGTAAGGGCCTGAGGATCCCAGTTAACCATCCTGACACCACGATAGATAAAACCTTTCTTGTGAAGATCGTTGAAAACACGGATAACGCTTTCCGACATTGCATCGTCCATGGTAAATTTTGTACGACGCCAATCGCAGGATGCACCCAGCTTTTTGAGCTGTTCGAGAATTATCCCACCGTGCTTGTGGGTCCATTCCCAGGCATGTTCCAAAAACTCTTCCCGACTAAGACTGGACTTTTCGATACCTGCTTCACGAAGTTTGTTAACAACACGCGCTTCGGTTGCAATGGATGCATGGTCGGTACCCGGAACCCACAGTGCATTTTTGCCAAGCATACGGGCACGACGGATCAAAACATCCTGAATGGTATTGTTAAGCATGTGCCCCATGTGAAGCACCCCTGTAACATTAGGAGGAGGAATAACTATGGTGTAGGGTTCACGATCATCGGGATCTGAGTTGAAAAATCCATGATCCATCCAGTATTTGTACCATTTTTCCTCGATGAGGGAGGAGTCGTATTTAGAGGGAATTTCCATTATTGAGCTAAGTTGAAATTAAATCGATTTTTGAAGTTCCAAAAATAGTAATTTAGATGTGAAAAAAAGAGGTTTCAGAAAAAGGCTTCTAAAACAAAGTTGACGGATAATTCTCAGGAAATATTCAATTGACACTTTTAAATAAGGATTATCTGATGCAAAAGATTTTACTCAGTCTGTTGAGTACTTTTACTCAATAGACTGAATAAAATTCCAATATACTGATTCAGAAATCTTTAGGTCTGATTTTAATACCCATCTGAAATTTTATTTCTGAAAAATTGCAGTAATAATTTAACCGATTAAAAAGTTGGAAAGAGGCTTACTTATTATTTTATGAATACGCCAATGCTTAGGTATTTATCCAATCCACTCAATTTCGCTTTCCTTATATTTTTCGTACTTACTCATTTTTTCCTTTCAGTTTTTTCTTCACAATATCCTTATCCGCCGATTTCACTCTGCGTTCCAACTTTTTAATATCTTCTTCGGCTGGTAATTGTTCGGGTTTTATGCCGCTTTTACCCAACAGGGTTCTTACATCGCTGTTGTTTTTAACGTGCTCATTGGTAATTCGGGCTTCGCCTTTCAGGTCGTTTTTATTTACATTAAAGTTGGTGATTTCGGTTGCCAACTGCTTTGCAGTAATTGTAATAGTTGGCAGGAAGTCGGCAAGTGGGCGATTCTCCGCAATCCCCAGTTTATGTTTCATTGCACTAGTATTGTGGCCTCCAAACAATGCCCAGTCGCCTTTGCTGCGTATGTTGGCAAAGCCTTTATTGTCAACACCTCGTTCGTATATGTTTTTTGACAATTCCGTTTCGGTTGCTGCCAGTTTCTCGCGGGCTTGCAAACGTTCCATGAGTTGAATACGTTCTTCAAGTAATTCCTGTTTGCGGGTTTGTATGGCAAAATAACTTTGAGCAAATGCAATCGGCTCTTTCTTTGGGTCGCCATTCTGGGCAATCAGATAACAGGCATATCGGGTAAGCATGATATCCTCAACTTCACGTTTTCCACCTTTGCCCAACCCGATCATTTTGGTGACGTCAACGAAATGATCGGAGACCGCTTCACCAGTGGTTTTGCAACTTTCTCTAGCTTTGTCAACTGCATTCAAAAAATTACGCCAATCGGCATAACCGAGTAAATCTTGTAATTCCCGAGCAAGCCAATAATTTACGCCATCTTGTTCGTAAGCATATTCTTCAAAACTTTTGCTGAGCTTGATAATTGTTTCTTTTTCCATTTTAACATTAAAGTTAAATTCCTAAATAATCCTATTTTCTTGCCTCTTCAATCAGAAGAGTAATTTGGTCAAATTCTATACTAATTGTCTTTTTCCCATTACTAATCCGATATTAAATGTTCTCTTGCTTACTCAAATATAAACCATTCTTTTCGAAGTGCTAATTTAATATCCTCTCATACCAAAAAAATGAACAAGAAAAGCATTAAGGCCAAGGAAATAAAAATCCCTATCTGCTTTTCATCATAAAATTCTTTCTTTAATTTCGTTTATATTTACAGCGCTTAAAATCGAACGGAAATGAAAAAGCTTATCCCCATAATTCTGTTGTCCTTAGTAATGTTTGCCTGCGGCCAGTCGAAAAAAGAGTCTGGAAAGGAAGCTAACAATTCGGAAATAGAATTTGAAACCATGACCTACGATTTCGGAAAGATTCCCTTCAGCAGCGATGGGACTTGTGCGTTTAAATTTTCAAATACCTCAGAGGAAACACTCATTATTAATGTGGTGCGGACGTCATGCGGCTGTACTAATCCTGAATGGCCCAAAGATCCGATCGAACCAGGAAAATCCGGGGAAATTAAAGTCACATATAACACTAAAATAACCGGGAGCTTTCAGAAAAGCATCACAGTTTTCTGCAACGCGTCAAACTCCCCCGTGAAACTCCTTATAAAGGGGGAGGTTCAACCCGACCCTACAGTAGCCTCCTCATCCTCAAAATCATAACCCATGCCAGGCATATCGAAAAAGGGACTGCAAATGCCGTCCTCACCCATACGCAAACTTGTTCCCTTTGCTGAAGAAGCTAAAAAGAAAGGCCGTAAGGTTTACCATCTGAATATTGGTCAGCCCGATATCCCAACTCCCCCGGCAGCATTGGAAGCAGTAAAGAATATGGCTGCGAAAGTTATTGAATACAGCCATTCTGCAGGACATGAAAGTTACCGGAAAAAGCTGGCTGCTTTCTACCAGGGAATCGGGATTAACGTGGACCATACCGAAATCCTCATCACCACTGGCGGTTCCGAGGCCATAAGCTTTGCTCTTTTGTCCACTGCGGATGCGGGTGACGAGATCATCGTACCGGAACCTTTCTATGCAAATTACTACGGATTCGCAAACGCCGCCGGAGTAAAAGTTGTGCCGGTAAAATCGGATATCGACCATGATTTTGCACTTCCACCGGTAGCTGAGATTGAGAAGCTAATTACTTCCAAAACAAGAGGCATCCTGATCTGCAGTCCGAATAATCCGACAGGGTACCTATACTCACGCGAAGAGGTTGAGCAGCTTGGCAGAATTGTTAAGAAGCATGATATTTTTCTTTACAGCGATGAGGCATACCGGGAATTCTGCTACGACGGGCTGGAGCATTTTTCAGCCATGAAAATAAAGGATATTGAGCAGAATGTTATCCTTATCGACTCGGTATCGAAGAGATACAGCGCATGCGGAGTGAGGATCGGGGCACTGATATCCAAAAACAAGGAGGTAATTTCCACCGCACTTAAATTTGCTCAGGCAAGGTTGAGTCCGCCCTCATTCGGGCAGGTTTTGGGGGAAGCGGCTATTGATACTCCCGGATCGTATTTTACAGAAGTTTATGATGAATATATAGGAAGAAGAAATTTTCTGGTCTCTGCTCTTAATAAGATGAAGGGAGTAAAATGCCCATTGCCCAAGGGTGCATTTTATACCATTGCCCATTTGCCGGTTGACGATGCCGATAAGTTTGCACAATGGCTTCTGAGCGATTTCGAATACCAAAACCAGACGGTTATGGTTGCTCCTGCCTCGGGGTTTTATTCGAATCCGGAATCAGGAAAGCATGAAGTCCGGATTGCCTATGTTCTTAAGATTGAAGATCTGAAGAAGGCTATGGAGTGCCTGGAGAAGGCACTGGAGGTTTATCCGGGGAGGACGATTTAATTTGAAAATGAGGTGATTTGAAAATGAGATAATGTGATAATCAAATCCTTACTTTACAGCTACTCCCGCACCAGGTGTACCTCGTCTCGGGGTTTACTATGATGATTCACTTTAAAAAACTATTGCTATTTTCGCTTAATTAATCCAAATTATGATGTGTAAAACAGCATTTATTTTTATCGCAATTCTGCTTATTTCTTCATGTTCAGAGAAAAAGGAAGTGAAAATTGCCTGCATCGGCGACAGCATCACCGAAGGGTCCGGCATATACTACCAAAGCAGAAACAGCTATCCGGTTCAGCTCGACAGCATTTTGGGAGCTGGTTACAGTGTTCTTAATGCCGGCAGAAGCGGAGCGACCCTGCTGAAAAAGTCTAACCTTCCTTATTGGATCTGTAACGAATTTTCGAATGTATTTGCTTACCAACCTGATGTTATTGTTATTAAACTTGGAACAAATGATTCCAAGCCTTTTAACTGGAATGAGGAAATGTACGTTAAGGATTTGCAGTCGATGGTCGACACCCTGAACTCCATTCCAACGCATCCTAAGATTTTCCTTTGTCTGCCTGCACCTGCATTTAATAATGCCTGGGGAATCAACGATTCAGTAATCGTCAACGGAGTCATACCTTCCATTGAAAAAATAGCAAAGACGAATAATCTTGAGGTAATAGACTTATACCAACCCTTAACCGAGCATGTCGCATTTTTTCCAGACAGCATTCATCCGAATGAGGCTGGAGCGGGTATCATGGCGGAGGTCATTGCAAAGGCTATAAAAAAATAAAACCTCAAAGTCAAACTGAAAATATCAAGAGCACTTTTCTTTAATCTGCTCATAAATATCCCTATACCTTTTTTTATTCAGCTTCAGATTTTCAGCAACTTTTTCTATATCTGAATATTTTGGATCTCCCTGTCCGGCAATTGTTGTGGTATGGAATCCATTAAAACCATTTGAGGGAAGAAGATCATAGCCAGGGGAAAGCATCCAAGCTCCATTTTTAAACAAAAATGAAAAATTCTTAGCATGGTCGTCCCTGTTCTTTATCAGGATATTAAAAACCATCTGACGAAAAAGCTTGTAAACCTCTTCAATATTGACAGTAAGTTTAAAACATGCTGTCAATAAGCTTTGATAGTCCAGAGACGGAATCCGGTAGTCTGCATTAAGTAAACCAGCCGCACTAAGCGTATGGAATTTTTCATTCCCTTCCCTATCAAACCTTTTTACGCCAAAATATTTTCCTTCAAACAAGCGTGTTTCCGGCATAATAATTCCGCATTCTTTTGCAAGCAATGAATGTTGGTATTCAATTTGCCCAATATTCATAGGGTCGGATGAGGATCTGAACTTTATGATCCATTCCTCACCTGAGATGTTTATCAGGACCTTAGGTCTTGCTCCGCCTGATGAACCTCCAAAATGAAAAAGAGTTTCCAGTGATTCTCCTGTATCCTTCTGATGAAGTATTTTATCAGCCTCCATAGCCAGAAAATTCAAGTCGGGATTACCTTCAATGAAAGAATAGCTGTTATCGGGTACATATTCCAGAGCTCCCATTCCTGATGCTCCTACAATGCTTAAACGATCCAAAATGTTAAGTCCAGACGGATTGATGTTCATTGACGCCATATATCTGTCCAACAATAGGTTTCCCCAACCATCAGGCAATGAATCGTTGAATACACCAAAGTTTCCGTTAAAAGGATCGCGTCTGGCAATAAATACACTTGGTTGAAGTGGCAGATAGAATGGTGAAATGGATTGTCCGTTTTTAAGAAACTCCGGATCGTACTCAAAAGCGCAAAGGTTTTCCGGAGTAAGAGCCAGTCTTCCAACCATCTTTCCATCCAAAAAAACGCTTATAACTTTTAGTTTAGAAAACATTCCTCCTCCCTCTTTTAGCATGACTTGCTCTTTCCTTAATTAATAATTCATCAATACTCTGATATTTTTTTCCTGCGAAAAGGGCCGAAAACTCCTGGCCTTCACCAAGCGCAAGTGCAAGCATAACGAGACTTTTTAAAGATATTTCACCCGATTGCTCAAAACGTTTCAGGCTTCCTAAACTAACCCCCGATTTAGCAGACAATGCAGCTTGAGTAAGATTTAGCTCCAACCTGTTCTGCCTTACCCTTTTCGCAATA
>CAMAZH010000163.1 GCA_945863035.1 Chitinophaga pinensis
AGCACCCGGTGCTCGGCATGAAACAATACAGCCCTCGCAAGAACAATTCGTTCAAGATCACGTCCCTTGCGAATAAGGTCCTCGGTAGTGTCGCGATGAGAGATCCTTACAATATCCTGCTCAATAATCGGACCTTCATCGAGATCCTCCGTTACATAATGACTCGTTGCACCGATTATCTTCACTCCCCGTTCATAAGCCTGTTTATAAGGATTACCCCCCATAAACGCCGGCAAAAACGAATGATGTATGTTAATAATCCTCCCTGGATACTTCTCAATAAACGTTCCCGACAAAACCTGCATATAGCGGGCCAGAACAACCGCATCGATATCATTTTCGGCTAAAAGCTCCAGTTCTTTCTGTTCCTGTTCAAGTTTGTTATCGGACGTTACGGGGAACACATGAAATGGAATCCTATGATAGTCGGCCATGGGCTTCACATCCGGATGATTCGATATTATTAGCGGGATTTCAACGGGATAATCAGCAAGTCGCTGCCGCCATAAAAGCTCCTGCAGACAATGCTCGTATTTGGAAACAAACACCCCAATCCTGAGCTTCCTGCCCTTAAAGTAAATTTTCCATGTTGCACCCAGCTCTGTAGCAATAGGAGCAAAAACCTCTTCAAGCTCTGCCGTGGGAATGATAAAGTTTTCCATATCCCACACAACCCTGAAGAAAAAAGTTTTCTCGAGGGTATCCACATGCTCGTGAAGTGAAATTATATTTCCTCCCCCATCAGAAATAAAACTGGAGATTCGTGCAACAAGCCCTTTGCTATCGGGACAAGAGAGAAGGAGAATGGCTTTGTTGTTAGGCATAACTTTAAATTTCGGCAAACATACAAAAAAGCGAATTATTTTAATGTATGTGCAAGGATCAAATCGCCATTACTCAAAACAGGATAAGCACAAAGGTTCGAATTTGAATCCCCACATCGCTGATGCCTCACGAAGAAACCCTGATTGTTATGCTTCAGTTTCCTTAGCCCTTTTTAAGCTCGATAACTGTTATTTCCGGGGGAGTTCCAACACGGCCCGGAAATGCAATATATCCTATTCCAATATTCACATACAAATGCTGTGCGCCTTCAGTATACAAGCCTCCCCAGCGCGGGTATTTCATTTTTACAGGACTCCATCTCCAACCGGGAATAGAAATAGCAAACTGCATCCCATGAGTATGTCCGGAGAGCGTTAAATCAATATTTGTTTTGTTAAGCACTTCAGCATCCCAGTGCGAAGGATCGTGAGACATCAGAATTTTAAAGGGCGCATCCTTTACCGCTTCAAGGGATTTCCCCAGGTCTCCATACTGCGGAAATGGAGGTAAGCCCCAGTTTTCAACCCCAATGAGAGCTATTTCCTCGCCATCTTTCTCAAGCTTCACCCCTTCGTTACGCAAAAGCCTGAAGCCTGCGGATTTGTGATGATCATAAAGATCCTCCATATTTTTCTCAAGCTGCTCCTTTGACGTCCACTGATAATACTCCCCATAATCATGGTTTCCAAGAATAGAAAACAAGCCCTTCCTTGCCTTCATTTTTTTGAGAACAGGAAGAAAATCAGCAACTTCCGAAGCAATGTTGTTTACCATATCCCCTGTAAAAAGAATATAATCGGCGTTTTGCTTATTTATAAGTTCAATAGCTTTTTCCACCATTTCAGGGTTTCCGGCAAAACTCCCGATATGAAAGTCACTGATCTGCAGAATTTTTGTCCCATTGAATGCCTCAGGCAAATTGGGGAACACCAGGGAAAGCGAAGAGACTTTGAAATTGTAACGGCCTTTCCATATTCCCCAGATAATTGAAAGAAAAGGGATCGCTGCGACAATAATCCCAACTTGCAACAAAAATTCAGACCTGCTTATTTTCATGGCTCCATTGGAAACGCTTTCCGAAGCAGGAAAAAGTATGGCTATGCCTTTAACTACAATTCCTGTAATATCGTTTATTAGCTGAAACGTATTGAAAAAAAGTTTCGGAACATAAAACAAAACAAAAAATCCCATGAAAAAAGAAATGTTTCGATAGGTTTCCTCATAATTAAATCCCTTGAACGACAACATGAACCAAATCATCCAAATCAGCCCGGCCAGGGTCACGAGCCAGAATACAGATGCTATCACTAACCTTTGTCGCCCGCCCATACTCTGGGAAAGCGCTGAGATGCCCCGAAAGGCATACAGGTCTGTAAGAAGAATAAAAACCGAAAGAAAAACAATAAAAACTACGGGTTGACGCATGGCAAATAACTTACAAAGATTAATTTATTGGAAACCGAAACAAAATAACAAAAATAAGACAATAAAGTTTTTTGTTCTGCTGAGGCTTTAAGAAAACATCCGTTTTGTTTTATAGCTATAGTAATGTAAATTTGAAACGTTCAAATGAAGTTCGACAGTAGAATTGACCTTTAAAGACAAGTGTTTCAAAATAGCCAAAACGAACCCAAAGCGTGCCAAGAACCCGGAAAATATTTCTTGTAAGTTTCTCTCTGCTGCTTTGGGGGATTGTTTATGGTATTGCCCAAGAGCCTGATATAAAAAAGGACACTGCAATTCAGATAAACCCACCTGACAAATACGGGTATCTCAATTTGCGAACCCAGCGATTTTTTGACACCAGCACTGCGGCACTGTACAAAAACAGGTGGCTATTGGAGTTGCAGAATGTTGTTATTCGGCCTCCGATCGGAGAGATAACCGATACGCTTCCAACAGTTCGAGGTGACCTGGAGTTTATGCAATACGAGGGTATGACGGTAAGGAACATCCGTTTTGTAAAGGTGGATGTGTTTGGTGCCACCATAATGGATACGGCGCTGCAGGCCGGCAGCTGGTTCGAGCGAAGAGCGAATGCGGTGCACATCAAAACCAACAACCCCACCCTTGATAGACTTATGCTGGTGAAAGTGGGAGATGCCATTGATCCCAGAATCCTTGCCGATAACATTCGTTTGTTTCGCGATCAAAGCTACATCGAGGATGCACGCATAATCGTCGAGCCGGTTCTCTTAATGCCCGGATTTGCCGATTTGAAAATCATCATCAAGGATCAGTGGTCGAAGGCATTTTTCCTGGAGTTAAGCGATATTGATGCAGGCAAGCTTGAAATTTGGGATAGGAACATTTTTGGAACGGGTAATGAAGTCCAAAACAATTTCCATTGGAACCCCGACAAATCGGCAACCTGGGGCTACGAGGCAATCTACAACAACCGTAACATTATGGGTTCCTTTGTTGATGGCCGATTCCATTATTCCAATGTTTTCGACAACGAAGGATACGGGCTTCAATTTAATCGGAAGTTCTATACCCCAAACACAAAATTTGCCGGCGGAGCATCTGCATTCCATCAGGGCTCTATCCGTCAGATCTGGAATTCCGACACTGGGTACTTCCTTCATCCGGTAAGCGGCAACACCACCGACTTGTGGCTGGGCCGGGCCTTGAAACTTAACCGCTTCGCTGATCTTGATAAAAACAGGCTAAACCTGATCCTGGCTACCCGGTTTTACAAACAAAACTATTTCGACCGTCCTGAGGTTGGAAGCAAAATCTACTACCAGTTTCACGACAAATCGGTTTGGCTCAATACAATCGCTCTGTCATCGCAGAGTTTTTACCAGAGCAATCTTATTTACAGCTATGGGCGCACTGAGGATATCCCTATCGGGTCGCTGCTGAACCTCACCTTTGGCCCTGAGTTTGGGGAATTCGAGCAGCGGATGTATGCTTCCCTGAGTTTTGCCCGCGGAAATTACATCGATAATCTGGGTTATGTGTATTTTCGAATCGAAGAAGGCGGGTTTATCACAAAATCGGGAAGTTTTGAACAGGCTATGTTCAACCTTAACATGAACTTTTTCTCAAACCTTTTTATCTATAACCGATTCAAATTCAGGCAATTCATCAGCATAAACTATACCCGAGGAATTAAACGTTTTGAGGATGATCGCATTTCGATTAACGACAATTTCGGCTTGCGGGGATTTAACGAGGAAAACGTAGTGGGACAACAGCGATTTGTAATGAATATGGAGATTTCAGCATTTAGCCCCTGGTATATTGCCGGTTTTCGTTTTACATTCTTCGGATATACCGATTTTGCCTTGTTGGGTCCGGAATCATCGAATTTTATATACGAAGATGTGTATACAGGAATGGGGTTTGGTACCCGGATCCGAAACGAGCGCCTTGTTTTCCCAACATTCTCCTTCCGTTTTGGCTTTTATCCGAATTTGAAGGACGTGCCCTTTAGCGAAAGGATACACTTTTCAGGGGAGCCGAGGTTAAAACCTAACAATTTCTACCTCACCAATCCCTCGATGCTCGAATTTCAATAAACTAAAGCATTTGATTGAACTTTGCACCAATTTATTTGTTTGTACTTCATCTTTGATCATCAAAGCTGTGTTTGTTTCAAAAAACAGACCTTCAAATATTAATTACTAATCAAAATTTTTAAACGATGGCAGTATTAGTTGGTAAAAAAGCCCCCAAGTTCTCAGCACCGGCTGTAATTAAGGGTGGCGAAGTTGTTCAGAATTTTTCACTGACCCAGTTTGTGGGTAAGAAGTATGTTGTGTTTTTCTTTTATCCGGCCGACTTCACATTCGTATGCCCCACCGAAATCATTGCTTTTCAGGATAAAATCAAAGCATTCGAAGAAAGAAACGTTGAAGTGGTGGGTTGTTCGGTTGACTCGGAATTCTCGCATTGGAAATGGCTTCAGACTCCAAAGAAAGAAGGCGGAATTGAAGGCGTGAAATTCCCACTTGTTGCCGATCAGTCTATGACCATTTCGGAAAACTACGACGTCCTGGCTGGCGAATTTGACATTAATGATGACGGAAGTTCAGCCTTTTCAGGAGTTCCTCAATCGTACCGCGGCCTTTTTCTCATCGATAAAGAGGGAGTTGTGCGCCACCAGCTGGTAAACGACATGCCCCTTGGCAGAAGCGTGGATGAAGTGATCCGCATGGTTGACGCTCTCCAATTTTTTGAGAAAAACGGCGAAGTTTGCCCTGCAGACTGGCACAAAGGGGATGCAGGCCTTACAGCCACACAGGCTGGGATTGCCAGTTTCCTTGCGAAACACTAATTCTTTTTGCTCATAAAGTTTATAAAGTTCACAAAGTTTCGGCTTTGTGAACTTTCTGCTTTATAAACCCTATGATCTTTTAGCTTTCTTTTTCTACCTTAGTGCCAAATCTATCCAAAATGATTGGCCGGCTAAAATCGCACATTTACGATAATGACCTCTTTCATAAAAACGACCGGATTATCGTTACAGTTAGCGGGGGAATTGATTCGATCGTGCTTTTCGATCTTCTTTTAAAACTTGGCTTCGACTGCTGCATTGCCCACTGTAATTTTCACCTCAGGGATCAGGAATCCGACGGTGATGAGCAATTTGTAAGAGAACTCTCTGAAAAAAACGGGACTCCTCTTTTTGTTAAAAATTTCGATACTGCCGAATACTCGGAAAACAACAAAATGTCGATTCAGATGGCTGCCCGTGAGCTGAGGTACGACTGGTTCGAAGAACTCCGGCAGGAACAGGGCTTCGACTGGATTGCCACAGCCCATAACAAGAATGATGTAATCGAAACCTTTCTGCTGAACTTAACCCGTGGAACAGGAATCCAGGGCCTTACCGGAATTAAAAGCAAAAACGGGCGGCTCATTCGCCCCCTTCTTTTTGCCTCCCGCGAAGAAATAAAAACGTATGCCCTGTCGAACAACCTCGACTGGAGAGAAGACTCGAGCAACACATCGGTGAAATACAGCCGGAACAAGATCAGGCACAATATTATCCCTCTTTTCGAGGAGATCAACCCCCGATTTGTTGAAACCCTTGCCGACAACATCCGGAAACTCAGAGAGTCGGAAGAAATATATATCTCGGCAATTCGTGAAAAACGCCATGAATACATCGTTCGCGAGGCAGGATTTTCATGGATCCCCCTTGCAGAGCTTGTGAAACTGCATCCCATCGATACCTGGGCTTTTGAATTGCTTCGGGATTTCAACTTTACCCCGGGGGTGATTACCGACATAATACGGAGTCTCGACAGTGCGTCGGGAAAACAATTCTTCTCCTCAACCCACCGACTGGTAAAAGACAGGGAGAAACTGATCATTCATCCCATTCGCGAGGAAAACCTGCGAAGGTTCTATATTGAGAACCCCTACTGTGAAATTTCTGAGCCTATCCGGCTTGAAATGGAAGTGGTACAAAACTCCGAAAACTTCAGTATCCCCTCTGGCAACTCAATCGCCTGCCTGGATCTGGACCGCCTCGAATTCCCACTCCTGCTCAGAAAATGGGAAGTTGGAGATTATTTCCGCCCCCTTGGGATGAGCAATATGAAAAAACTGAGTGATTTCTTCATCGACATTAAACTCTCCCTCCCCGAAAAAGAAAACACCTGGATTCTTCAATCGGGCAGTGAGATTGCATGGATTGTTGGGTTAAGAATCGATAACCACTTTAAAATCCGTCCGGATTCAAAGAAAATCCTGAAAATAAGTCTAATTTGAAATCAATATTTGCCAGAAGGACATAATGTCTAAAATGGAATGCCCATTTTAAATCATGTTGCCTTTAGTGCCCTATAAGGAGTTCTACGCTAAGCTGGCGACTTCATCCCAATATTTCCGCGAAGCCTCTGAAAATACTCTTTAAGCCCTGACTTGTCCGCGGCTTTTATCATCTCAATCAGTTCCCCAAGACTTGCCTTTATCCCCTCAACCTGTTCCAAACTGTATGGATTCAGAAGGATTTCAGAAAGAAGGTAATCATCTTCGGATAGCAGCCCCTTTGCAATTTCAAAATGCTTTCGGAAAGTTGTCCCGGGAGCCTCTTGCTCTTTCATGCAGGATGCAAACACGAGGGTGGATGAAAAAGGAATCGAAAGCGAGTACGCTATCGTTTGATCGTGTTCCTTAAAACTGTAATCGAAAATTTTCAGATTCAATGACTTGTAAAACTTCCGGAAAAACTCCTTGCCTTCCTCATCGCCCTCTTTGATAATTATTGCATTTTCTTCCGACAAGTGCCGTATGTTGGCAAAGGTAGGACCGAACATCGGATGGGTGGAGACAAATCTTCTTCCGCAGGTTTCATAATAACTGGCTATACCGTTTTTCACCGAGGTAATATCGGCAATTATGCAGTTTTTATCGAGGGAGGGCACCACCTCACGAAAAACGTCGACCGTATGCTCAAGACTTACTGCATTAATCAGAATGTCGGGTTGAAACTCCAGCAATTCTTCCAGATAGAGGAACTTCCGCGAGTTGAAAAAATATTTCAGCTTACTGCGGTTGGAATCGTACACACCAACCTCATAATCAAGGCAAAGCGATTCGACCAACCAAGACCCCATGTTCCCGGCGCCAACAACTGCTACTCTCATAATATTCGTGATTAATTGTTAATTTTTGTTTAGGTTCTGTATCTGGAGCCAATGCCCCATAGGCTATTTAAAAATTCTTTTGATTCGATGTTCCGCCATCATCAGATCGGCAATTACAATTGCTGTTGCCGCCTCCAACACAACCGGAACGCGCAGTGCAATGCATAGGTCGTGACGGCCTTCGATCCTGAGTTCGGTCATCTCCCCCGTTTTGATATTTATGGTATTCTGGGCCAGCGATATACTGCTCGTGGGTTTTACGGCAACTCTGAAAACAATGTCGTTTCCGTTGGATATACCGCCGTTTATTCCCCCGGCATGGTTGGTTTGGGTTTTCCC
>CAMAZH010000164.1 GCA_945863035.1 Chitinophaga pinensis
ACCGTAGAGGACGACGGCGTGGGTCGTTTGGAAACCGTTAAACCTCAAGCTGACAAGCATAATGGAATTGGCCTTGGAGTTATTGAAAAGAGGTTGGAGCTGCTTAACAAAAAATTCAATTCATCCGACCACCATTTTGAAATCATCGACTTGGAAAAAGACGGGAGTGCTTCCGGAACCAGAGTATTAATTAAAATGCTTATTATAAAAGCTATACAATAAAAAGGAATACTTTCTGGCAGCGTTAAAACCACATTACCCAACGAAGAAAAAGTGCCATGGATTCTTTCGATTCAAATCCCTACATTTCGTTTTTTAACATCTATTTAAATGGATTTGAAATCCTCTCTAATCGATTTGCAAGGGTCCTGGCATGGTTGCTCCAAAGATATTTTAACTTTTTCGCATCTTAAGCTATCCATTTTGGACAACAATTTTGAGTCCTGGGAACAAACCACGCTAAATGACGTGGAGCCTTTGTGGTCAACACAATCCGATTTGTGCGGAAAGTTTTTCCTGAGGGATTACCACGAAGACAAAATAACATTTAGCAAATACTATCGATTGGTATTTTTTCCCAATGATAATATCTCTACCGAGAAAGTGAAAAAAGGAATTGATTTGAGCAGCAAACTTATCCTGGTGGAAGGTTTGGGCTTATATATTCTGGAGACGGGGCTGATGAACCGAATCTGAGTGCCTGTCGTAAACCTCTGTATACGGCAAGCGCTGGTATTTATTCCCGGAAGCTGTCAATCAATATTTCAAGGATTTTCTTTGCCGCCACGGAAACGGAGGTTCCCGGCCCAAAAATTGCAACAACTCCCGCTTTATAAAGGAAGTCGTAATCCTGTGCCGGGATTACTCCCCCGGCAACAACCATGATATCTTCGCGCCCCAGTTTTTTCAACTCTTCAATTACCTGCGGGATCAGGGTTTTATGCCCCGCTGCGAGACTCGATACGCCCAACACGTGAACGTCGTTCTCAACGGCCTGTTTGGCGGCTTCGGCAGGTGTCTGGAACAAGGGCCCGATATCCACATCGAAGCCCATATCGGCATAACCTGTTGAAACTACTTTAGCCCCGCGATCGTGGCCATCCTGTCCCATTTTGGCAACCATGATCCTGGGTTGGCGACCTTCCAGCTTGGCAAACTCGCTGGCAAGTTCCCTGGCTCTTTTGAAATTTACATCTTCCATTGACTCGGATGAATATACTCCTGATATTGATCTTACAACAGCTTTATACCTCCCTGCTACTTTTTCGATGGCATCGGAGATTTCTCCAAGACTGGCGCGTTTCATGGCAGCATCCACCGATAACTCCAGCAAATTGCCTTTGCCCGTCTTCACGGATTCGGTGATGGCCTCAAGGGCTCTGGCTACCTCGTCATTGTTCCGCTCTGACTTTAGTTTATGAAGTCTCTTGATCTGCGATTCACGAACAGCGGTATTGTCGACCGTGAGAATATCAATCGGATCTTCCTTCTCCAGTTTGAATTTGTTGATGCCGACAATAGTGTCTTTCCGCGCATCAATACGAGCCTGCTTGCGGGCTGCGGCTTCCTCGATTCTCATCTTGGGGATTCCGGTTTCAATGGCCTTGGCCATTCCCCCTAGATTCTCTACCTCTTCAATGAGTTCCCATGCACGATGGGCAATATCATGGGTCAGGCTCTCAACGTAATATGAGCCGGCCCAGGGATCAAGCGAGCGGTGCATCTGCGTCTCTTCCTGTATAAAGATCTGAGTGTTTCGGGCAATCCGGGCTGAAAAGTCAGTAGGCAAAGCGATAGCTTCGTCAAGTGCGTTGGTGTGAAGACTCTGGGTGTGACCCAAGGCGGCGGCCATGGCTTCGATGCAGGTGCGCGCCACATTGTTGAAGGGATCCTGCTCTGTAAGACTCCAGCCGGAGGTCTGCGAGTGTGTGCGGAGCGCCATTGACTTCGGATTCTTCGGGTTGAACTGTTTTACGATTTTTGCCCAAAGCATCCGCGCTGCTCTCATCTTGGCGATTTCCATGAAATGATTCATCCCGATTGCCCAGAAAAACGACAGGCGTGGCGCAAATGCGTCAATATCAATACCTGCATTAATACCGGTGCGAAGATACTCCAAACCATCAGCAAGGGTGTAGGCAAGCTCAATATCGGCTGTTGCACCAGCCTCCTGCATGTGGTACCCTGATATGCTGATACTGTTGAACTTAGGCATGCGACGGGAGGTGTATTCGAAAATATCAGCAATTATTCGCATGGAGGTTAAAGGAGGATAGATATACGTGTTTCTTACCATGAACTCCTTCAGAATGTCGTTCTGAATCGTACCGCTTAACTCCTCAAGCTTCGCTCCCTGTTCCAATCCGGTAACAATGTAAAATGCCATGATTGGGAGTACCGCTCCGTTCATGGTCATCGAAACCGACATTTTATCCAAAGGGATCTGATCAAATAGAATCTTCATATCCAGAATGGAGTCGATGGCAACACCGGCCTTGCCCACATCGCCAACCACACGCTCATGGTCGGAATCGTAACCCCTGTGGGTTGCCAAATCGAATGCAACCGAAAGGCCTTTCTGTCCGGCAGCCAGATTTCTGCGATAAAAAGCGTTCGACTCTTCCGCTGTCGAAAATCCTGCGTACTGACGAATCGTCCAGGGGCGGGTCACAAACATGCTGGTGTAAGGACCGCGAAGAAATGGAGGGAATCCGGCAGCGAAATTCAGATGCTCCATTTTCTGAAGATCCTCCTTCGTGTAAAACGGTTTCACGGGAATGTGCTCAGGAGTTTCCCAAAGTGCTGGTTCCTTTTGTTCTTCAACGTTTTCCGTCTTCGATATCTTGAATTCGGCCGAGCGGGGGTTTACTTTTTTATAGTCTGGTTTCATTAACTTAAAATATTAAAAATTCAGATCAGGAAAATTTGACTTGCTGAGACGATTTTCACATCCCAAGAATTTTCTGATACCTCCTGAGTTCATCCAGAACATTCGATTTCATATGGATAAAGTTCTGAATGCCTTTTGATTTAAGATCTTCCATACAATCCTTCGGAAATCCGGCAACCACCAAAATGGTGTCTTTACCCATTTTTCCGAGCGCTTCGGGCGCAAGACTCGCGTATTCCTCATCGCTGCTGCAAAGAACAACAATGGAGGCTTTTTCTTCCGCGGCTGCTTTGAGGCCTTCATCAAGACTGTCGAATCCGGGATTGTCAATAATCTCAAATCCCGCGCAGCCAAAGAAATTTGTCGAAAAACCTGCTCTGGCTTTTCTCCATACAGGATTTCCAACGGTAAGAAGGAATACTTTTTTAGGGTTCTTTTCCGATATCATGCGCAGCTCTTCAAACGGCATTGCACCCCTGAAAGTTTTAAGCGGCTCGGCCAACAGTTCTTTCTTTGCTTCATTTCGGGGGAATGCAAGTTCCATGACGAGATCTTCAGGCTTGTTGTCCAGGGGATTCGGAAACTGATTGCTGCCCAGCAACACTTCTTTTCTCGCGGCAATATTCTGGTCGCGAAGATTGGCCGAGGCTTTAATGCTTTTCTGTATTTCTCCCGCTTTGAAAGCAGCCAGATAACCGCCCAGCTCCTCGATTTCGAGGAATACTTTCCATGATTCTTCAATAACAGAGTCAGTGAGGCTTTCGATGAAATAGGATCCTGCTGCCGGGTCGAGAACCTTGTCAAACCAGGCTTCTTCCTTCAATATTATATGCGTGTTGCGGGCTATACGCTCCGAGAATTTTGTGGTTTCACGGAAAGCTTTGTCGAAGGGACTTATTGTGAGGGAGTCGCAACCGCCCATTACAGCCGACATACTTTCGGTTGTGGAACGGAGCATGTTCACATATGGGTCGTACAAAGTCTGGTTCCAGTCGGAGGTGTTGCAGTGAACGAAAATCCGGAGAGCTTCCTCATCGCTTATACCCCACGATCCGGCCAGTTTTGCAAACAGGAAACGGGCAGCGCGGATCTTGGCGATTTCCATAAAATAGATCGGCCCAACGGATAGATTCAGCTGCATGTGCTTTGCAGCTATTCCGGGTTTTACTCCTTCTTTGGAAAGCAAATCCAGGTAGTCGGAAATCATGGAAAGACAAAAGCCCAACTCCTGGGTGATGGTAGCCCCGGCATTATGGAAGGTCTGACCGTCGATCCCCAGGGTTTTCAGGTTCGGGAAGAGGCTCTCGGTTTTGCTGAGCAGAGAGGCGGTAATCTTGAACTCTTCGGATTCGCTATGGGCGAACCTCCCGTTTTTTGTGAGATAACCCAGCGGATCGTTGTCAATCGACCCAATAATTCTGGCAGGTTCGATGTTAAGTGACTTGGCTTCCAAAGCCAGATTATCGAATATTTCCGTGGAATTCGTGTGCGAAAGGAAGTTGATATTGATACAGTCGAAATAGATATCCTTTAGAAGTCGCTTAAACTCGATTGACGAAATTGTTTTCCCTTCGGGGATGATAAATCCGATGGATGTGGCTCCCCAATTCAAGGCGTGAAGAGCCGTAGCATTGGCTGTTTCAACATCCCCTACTTTGATATCCTGACGGATTTCCCAACTGTTGCTGTACTTTTTGCTCCCTCTCACATAAGGGAACTCGCCCGGTTTAGTATTTAAATATTTTAGATTTTCAAGGTCTTCGGCAGTGTAAAATGGCTTTACCTCAATTCCTTCGTTGGTTTTCCAGATCAGTTTCTCATATGGAACGCCCTTAAGATCCTGAACCATTTTTTCTTTCCATTCATTCGCGTAAACCGACTGGAAGTTGTCAAACAGTCCGGCTTTTTCCTGATGATCACTCATACCTGTTATTTTGATTCAGCTGCAAAGTAAGTGAATTTAGCGGTAATGTGGTAATGATTTTTGTCAGTAATTGGCAAAGCTCAGGGGCTGAGGAAGTTTTAAAACCTTTCAAGACTTATTAACATCCTTGTGTTTTTGATTCTATTTGTGGTATTTTTATGCCTCAGGCAATATATAGTTCCATTATTTTAACGCCCTGATTAACAGATAGTAGCTAATTTAGCAAATCGAAAACGCCCTCCATGTTCCTGATTTTTGATACTGAAACAACCGGATTGCCCAAAAGGGATAACGCCCCTTTGGAGGAACTCGACAACTGGCCCAGGCTGGTGCAGATTGCCTGGCAGATGCACGATCATTCGGGGGGATTTCTGGCTGCAAAAGACTATATTGTTAAACCCGAAGGTTTTACCATTCCCTATGCCGCCGAGAAGGTGCATGGGATCTCCACTGATAAGGCTCTTGCCGAGGGCAGGGATCTTAGGGAAGTGCTCAGGGAATTTGCGGAAGATGTCATGAATTCCAGCCTGATTATAGCTCATAACATTGAATTCGACATAAACATTATTGCCTCGGAGTTTCTGAGAAACGAGATTGAAAATGATTTCCTTAGCAAAAAGAAACTCTGCACCAAGGTCGAAAGCACCGATTTCTGCGCGATCCCCGGAGGCAGGGGGGGCAAATTCAAATGGCCGAACCTCGCAGAGCTGCATTTCAAACTGTTTCAGGAAGGATTTTCCCATGCGCACAACGCTTCAGCCGACGTTGAGGCTACTTCACGTTGCTTTCTCGAACTTCTCAGGCTCGGCGTTCTCAAACCCTCATCCCTTCCTCTCAGTGCCGATGAGCTAAGCGCTTTTGCTAAAGCAAACCCCGATCAGATCCGACCGGCAGGAGTGGAGGTGAAATCACAGAAGCCGGATGTCAAGGCTGCTGATGCAGTTACCCCGGAAACGGTAATTGCTTCTCTGGATAACGAACCCTTGCAATTCACACACCTCCACGTTCATACCCAATACTCGATTCTCGACGGCGCAGCATCGATCCCCGGGCTGATGCAAAAGGCCAAGGAAAACGGGATGAAGGCCATTGCAATCACCGATCATGGGAACCTGTTCGGTGCCAAGGTTTTCCATAACGAGGCAAAAAAGCACGGGCTGAAACCAATTCTCGGCTGCGAAGTCTACCTCGCCAAGCGATCAAGGCATACCAAGGAGGAGAAAATCGACGCCAGCGGGGATCACCTGATTCTCCTTGCAAAAAATAAAGAGGGATACCAAAACCTTGTCAAACTCGTCTCCCTGGGCTGGATCGAGGGTATGTACTATAAGCCCAGAATAGATAAAGAAATTCTTAAGCAGTATTCCAAGGGTCTCATTGCCACCACTGCTTGTCTCGGGGGAGAAATCCCGCAACAGATCATGAACCATGGCACACAGTCGGCTGAGGAACTGATCAAAGCCTACCAGGAGATTTTCGGGGATGATTTTTACCTCGAACTCATGCGCCACAAAAGCGATGACCCCGCCATGAACCATAAGGTTTATAAGGATCAGGTATTCGTAAACGGCATTCTGCTTGAACTTGGCAAAAAACTCGGGGTAAAATGCATTGCCACAAACGACGTGCATTTTCTGAACCCTGAGGATGCAGGTGCGCACGACCGCCTTATCTGCCTGAGCACAGGAAAGGATCTCGACGACCCCTCCCGCATGAAATACACTCAGCAGGAATGGCTCAAGACCCGGGAAGAAATGCAGGAGCTCTTCCGCGACATTCCGGAAGTAATTACCAACACCCAGGAAATTGCTGACAAGGTCGATCTTTATGCGTTGAACCGGGACCCCATTATGCCCGATTTCCCCCTCCCGGAAGGTTTTGGCAATGAGGACGACTATCTGCGGCATCTCACCTATGCCGGCGCTGCCAAGCGATATCCTGAAATCACTCCTGAGATATCCGAAAGAATCGATTTTGAGCTCGAGGTTGTCAAGAACATGGGCTTCCCCGGATACTTTCTTATTGTTCAGGATTTTATAAACCAGGCCCGGAAGATGGGTGTAGCCGTGGGTCCCGGCCGTGGATCGGCTGCAGGCTCCGTTGTGGCGTATTGCACCCGCATCACCGATATCGACCCGCTTCGGTATAACCTTCTGTTCGAGCGGTTCCTGAACCCCGACAGGATTTCCCTTCCCGATATCGACATCGACTTTGATGAGGATGGGCGCGAGGACATTCTGCGATGGGTTGTGAACAAATACGGGAAGAATAAGGTAGCGCAGATTATCACTTTCGGAACCATGGCAGCCAAAATGGCCATTCGCGACGTTGCCCGGATCCAGAAACTCCCGCTTTCGGATGCCGACCGTATTGCGAAGCTTGTGCCCGAACGTCCCGGAACGACTTTGAAATCGGCCTACGAGGAAGTCCCGGAACTCCGCAACGAAAGAGATTCTTCCAACAAGGAGATCGCAAGCGTTTTGAAGTATGCAGCAACCCTCGAGGGCTCGGTTCGCCATACCGGCCTCCATGCCTGCGGTATCATTATCGGTCGCGACGATCTTATCGAGCACATCCCGGTATGTACGTCCAAGGACTCTGACCTTCTCGTTACCCAGTTCGACGGCAAATATGTTGAGGATGTGGGCATGCTGAAGATGGACTTTCTCGGCCTCAAGACCCTTTCGATTATTAAGGATGCCGTCTCAAACGTGTTTGAGTCCAAAGGTATACAGATAGAAATAGAGAACATCCCTATCGACGATGCCATAACCTATGAGCTTTATGCCAGGGGAGATACTACCGGATTGTTCCAGTTTGAATCCCCCGGGATGAGAAAACACCTCCGCGACCTGAAGCCCAATCGTTTCGAGGATCTTATTGCGATGAACGCACTCTACCGCCCGGGTCCTATGGAGTATATC
>CAMAZH010000165.1 GCA_945863035.1 Chitinophaga pinensis
GGTTTTTTGGCAGCGTAGCTGCCAAAAAACCCCAGCCAACCCTTGTGAAAGCCTTAAACACCTGTCATTCTGAACGAAACGAAGTGGAGTGAAGAATCTCGTGCGCTAGAGTGCGAGCTCACCGAAGGTAATCTCTTTTAGAATATACAATTTTTACTGGACAACAAGGAATGGAAAACAATGTAATTAAAGGTCTTTATAAATTGAAGTTTAGGTATTTATACCCGTTTTTTTAATTTATTAATTCTTACATTGCAGTAACAACAGGTAAAATGAATTATATGGAATCCATGAAAACCAGAAATTTCTATGACAGAAACCATTGACGTACACAAAATTTTCGCTGAATATTTCAAGGGATCCGAAACCCTGGCTTATGCTCTTTCATCCAAATTGGCTGATGGAAATATCTGTTTGGACATTGCAGAGTACAAGACAAAACTCCCCACTCTGCTCGATGAACAAAGGGCAAAAGAGTCATTTAAGGAAAAAGACATGGTATTCTGGACTCCCGAGAGTTTTGAAACGCAATGTGCAGAGGGAGTCTTTGTAACCCATTCTTTTGAAGAGTTGAAACCCTTTGTAATTCAAAATGGAAAAGCATACCTCCACAGGTATTTCCAATATGAAACACAGATCATAGAGAATATTAAAAGATTGGGAGGCAATTTTGATATCATCACCGGCGGACCGGGAACAGGAAAAACATACAGCGTATCAACAAAACTTGTGGAATTGTTTGGCAAAAACACAGATCTCAAAGTAGCGCTGGCAGCTCCAACAGGGAAAGCCGCTGCAAGGATGAACGAATCAATCAAAAAATTTGCTGAAAACCCCAAAAACAGTATCGATGATGCTGTCAAAAACCGACTTGTCTCGTTAAAGCCACAGACACTTCATCGTTTGCTGGGGTATCAGCGTGACAGTGTGTTCTTCCGACATGATGCGGAAAACCCGCTTCCTTTTGATGTTGTGATTATCGACGAGTGTTCCATGATCGACGGGGCAATGATGGCCAAAGTCCTCCATGGTCTTGGCGACAAAACCAGACTTTTTCTTCTTGGGGATAAAGACCAGCTGGCATCAGTGGAAGCCGGTTCCGTTTTTGGCGACATCTGCAGGGCGGGAAATTCCCCCGTGCTGAAAAATAAAGTCGAGATAAAAGAAAAAAGCTGGAGATTCGATTCGGAAAAGGGAATCGGGAAATTCAGCAGACAACTGATCAGCGGATCCTTTGCAGGTATCATTGAATATTCAGGGGATGAACAGCTTGAAATTGATACAGAATACAATGATGACCTTTTCATGAAATTTGCTCTGCTGTACAAGCCGTTCATTCTTGAATCAGACATTAAACAAGCCCTCATTAAATTGAACCTTGTTCGATTTCTCTGCGCAACCAAACAAAACTGCCACAGTGTATCAGAAACAAATAAGAGAATTGAAAAGATACTGACTCAATCGATAGGAAACAAGGACCTTTTTTATCCGAAGGAGGGATTCTATCACAACCAACCGGTAATTGTTACCCAAAACAATTATGAACTTGGAATATTTAACGGAGATGTTGGTATCATCCGCAAAATTACGGTGAAAGGCATCGAATCCTTTTATGCGCATTTCGAGAATATCGAAGGCGATATTGTGAAGATCCCTGCAGCTTACCTTACTAATTATGAAACGGTTTTTGCTATGACCATCCACAAAAGCCAGGGTTCCGAATTTGAACAGGTGGTGGTGATTCTTCCCGAAAACGAAAACAACAAGCTTCTTACCAGGGAGTTGCTTTATACCGCGGTTACCAGAGCGAAGAGCAAGGTCTTGCTTCAGACTTCGGAAGCGGTTCTGCTCCGTTGCTCAACTCAAGATGTAATGCGCGCATCGGGCCTTGAAAATCGTTTAAAGAGCATGAAATTATGAGCAAGACCCATACCTCCAACCGATTGGAAGTTCTGTGCGATACATTGGCAGCAAACATACTGAAACCCAAGTCCAATCTTTTTGCAAAAGATTTGATCATCACCCAATCCCACGGAATGAATGCCTGGCTCATTACCGAATTGGCTCAGCGCAACCGGGTGTTTGCCAATTTTGAGTTTCAGAACCAGGATGGTTTTTTTGCACAAATGCATCAGTTATTATTTGGAAGCCCATTACAAAACAATTCCGATTCCATTAAATACAAAATCTATGTTGTCCTCGGTGGGGCTGCTTTTCGGGGGATATTCGACGAGGTTGCCACCTATTACAAAGACAACGACCTGAGAAGATTCCAACTGGCGGCAAAAATTGCCGACCTGTTCGACCAGTATCAGCTCTACCGTTCAGAAATGATTGAGGGTTGGGAGAATGGATCAGTATGCACAGGGAATTCGGCTGAAAAATGGCAACAATACCTGTGGACGGAACTGAAAATAGAATCCCGAGCAAAACTCAAAGCTAAAATGATTGCCCTGTTCGATTCCCGGAAAGAGACGATCCGAAAGGCCTTTCCGGAAATATCCATCTTTGGTATATCCGTTTTTACCGGGTTCCACCTCGATTTTTTCAATGAACTGGCAAAATATACCCGGGTAAATTTTTATCTCTCCCACCCAACCGACCAATCCGATTACAAAAACGAGCTTTTGCTCAGTTATGGCTCCAAAGCATTGGAATTGGCGCAAATGATTCCGATAGAAGGTTTTGTGGGAATCGAAAACGAGGCAAATACGCTTCTCGCCGATATTCAAAACCGGATTTTACACAACGATACAAGAAATGAGTTTAAACCGGACGATTCCCTCCGGATCAACTCCTGTTTCACCCCGGTGAGGGAGGCTGAATGCCTCTACAATTACCTGCTGAACCTCTTTGAAAATGACAGAAGTCTTAAACCACAGGATGTATTGGTTATGACAACCGACATCAACAAATATGCTCCCTTTATAAAAGCAGTGTTCCGAAACGCACCGGTAAAAATCCCATTTCAGGTATCCGGGGCAGCCAGCAACAGCGACGACAGCATAGTATCGGCTTTGGAAACGATACTGAAATTCTCCGAGGAAGATCTGACATCCGAAAAAGTGATCAGCTTATTGGAACAAAAACGCATTAAGCAACGCTTCGGCATCAACCACTGCAATTACATCCGCTCCATGGTGAAAAAGGCAAATATCCGGTTTGGCCGCGAAAACTGTGCGGAAGACGATACCCGATATGTGAGCTGGAAATACGGACTGGAAAAAATACTGCTCGGCTATTGCATGCTCACCGACGACGAGTACAGGATTAACGAGGATCTGACGGTTTTCCCCTTTAAAGACGCGGAAGGCGCAGGCGCGTATGACTTGTTCAAACTAAAAGCCTTTGTGGAAACCCTCGAGGCGGTTATCGATGAACAGAAAGAGCCAAAAGCCCTGGCGGACTGGAAGCTCTTTTTGTTGGAGAACGTGACGGAGCAAATGATCTTTTACAGCGATTATGAAAAGAAAGACCGTGAGGAAATCAACGCTATTTATAGAGCCCTGTCTTTTGCCGATAACCAATTGATATCCGATAAAATTCCGTTCCCGATTTTCCTGGAAGAGCTGAAGAAAAGACTTTTCACCGAATCACGCGAATCGAAATCGAATACAGGCAGGGTAACTGTTTCCTCCCCAATCCCTCTAAGAGGAATCCCATATAAGGTGATCTGTTTTCTGGGCCTTAACATCGATGGTTTCCCCCGAAAAGACAATTTTATGGGATTTGACCTGCTGGGCGAAGAATACCAAAGGGGAGACCGGGGCAAGAAGGAAACCGACAAATACCTGTTTCTGGATACCCTTCTGGCTGCTCGGGAAAAATTGTATCTGAGTTTTATCGGACGGAGTGTTAAAGAAAACAAGGAAATTCCGCCATCGATTGTGGTGGATACCCTGGATCATTATTTGGCTTTGGATAAGCTCATTGTGAATCACCCTTTGCACGGTTTCAGCTCGCTATACCATAAAGACAACAAAAAGCTTTTCACCTATCTGTATAGTTCCACTTCGGGACAGTTTGACAGTAAAGTTCCTGAGAAAGTGGAATTCCCCGAAGTAACGGTTTACGCATTCGTGAATTTCTTTGAGAATCCGATCGACTGGTATTTTAAAAACGTTTTGAAAATCAGGTTTGAGGAATTCAATGACACCTTGCCGGAAACAGAACTTTTTGGTATGAATCCTCTTGAAAAATGGTTTGTGAAAAATGATCTTTTGAAACTTACCGAGGATGAAATGGAGTCGCATTTTCACAAGGGAGTTATAGAGGGACAGCTGCCATTGAGAAGTTCTGGCCGAATCGCTTTTGATGAGATAAAGGAGGAGATGGAAGCGGTTAGAAAAGAATATCTCGCACTGACCCAAAACAGGACGGAACAGAATATTGCCATCGATATAAGTGTGGATACCACAAGAATCATCGGAACAATCGATAGCGTTTGGGATGATACATTCATAGCCTATTCATTTTCCTCGAACGATAAGCATTGGGTTTCTGCATGCCTTAAAACTCTCTTGCTCGCTGCCATGGGGAAAATCAGGTCGGCTGCATTCCTGGATAGGGATGGCAATAGGCTTTCCATTGCGGTCTTAGGGCAGGACGAGGCCCTCTCCAAACTAAAACTGCTACTGCACTATTTTCAGAAAGGAACCCAATTCCCTTTGAAATACAGCCTTAAAACAGGCAAGGAGGCACTTAATCCCAATGCCACTATTGAAAAGATTTTTAAAGCGTTTAAGGAAGAGGCAAACGGAAACATTTTCAAAAGCGTGGAATCAAATCCCTATGTGAAAATCCTATTTGATGAGGACTATTTCGGGGGATTGGATCAGGATGCCCTTGATGAGATAGCATCAATTTCCGGACTTTTAAACCTGCAACACTAAACCCATGGCTGAAAAATATAATATGCTCTCAATTGAGCTGGAAGGGACAAAACTTCTGGAAGCCAGCGCGGGAACCGGAAAGACCTATTCTATTGCCATAATTGTTTTGAGGCTTATCCTTGAAAAGAAAATCCCCTTGGAAAAAATTCTGATGGTGACCTTTACAATTGCGGCAGTGGCAGAGCTCGAATCGCGAATACGTAAATTCGTTCGCAGCGCTTACAGCTATGCTATAGGAAAAGGAACAACTGAAAAAACGATTAAGGAATTAATTGGGGAACCTGATTCGGAAAAAGCTGACTTGCTATGGAAAGCAGTTCAAAGTCTGGATGATCTTTCTGTAATGACCATTCACAGTTTCTGCCAGAACTGCATTGCCAATTATCCTTTTGAAACCAATCAATCCTTTGAATGCGAATTAACTACCGACCTGAGTGGTATGGTAGTATCCTTTGTTAACGACTATTGGAGGAAAGAATTCAACACCATTGAAGATTTGCTGGTTTTTAAACATTTGAGGAATGCCATTTCCATCGAATCCATCTCGGAAGTTATTTTCAAAGCATTGGACGATAAGGAATATGTTTGCGAAACAAACAATAGAGCTGAAGTATTCGAATTTCTTAAGGATTCCATAGTACATTATAATACCGAAAGTGATAACTATAATAATCATTTTCGTACAAAATGGATTGATATAGGTAATAGAGGGAGTGGGAATTACCACGCTAAAAACCTGTTAAATAGTTTCAACAAACCGGAGACTTTTGCAGCTGAGTTTTTAAATAAGTATAAAACAAAAATTCCTGGTTATTTCCAAACGTGTTTTCCCAACGAATTGTCCATAGCGAACGTTTTAGTTGATGCAGAAAACGAGCTTAAAACCCTAACCAATCAATATGCCTACTCTACCTATTCGGAAATCATTGATTTACTGAAAACGAAAATAGTAAATTTCAAAACCGGTAAGAACAGGGTCTCCTATGACGATTTGATTTATGGGATGTATCAGGCCGTTCAAAAAGGAAGCGTTAATCAGGTTGTTTTAAACCAGTATGATGCTGTTTTTATCGACGAGTTTCAGGATACGGACATCAAACAATTTGAGATTTTCAACCGGATTTTTCACCAAAGTAAGATTCTGTTTTACATCGGTGATCCAAAACAATCGATCTATGGCTGGCGCAAGGCAGATATCAATACCTATAAAAAAGCCAGGGCTTCCGCCTCCGTTCAACTGATGAATGGGAATTTCCGCTCAACAGACGGGCTAATCAGAGCTTTGAACAGCTTTTTTGATATCGAAAACCCTTTTCATGATACCGACATTGAGTATAAACCGGTAGAAAAAGGAGCTATTGAATTGGGAGAAATGACAGAAGGGGGCATGGAAATAATTCCCATTGCAATAAATAATTTCCCGAATAATGACGATATCTGCAATTTCGTAACGAATGAAATAGTCGGGTTACTCAGGAATGATAAACTATTGATTAAGGGAGTACGGGTTCAACCCTCTGATATAGCAATTCTCACCCGTACAAATATTCAGGCAAACAAAATTAAAGGAACTTTATCGGCGGCAAACATACCCTCAGTCACGATTGATGGGTCTTCTGTACTTGAATCGCATGAATCCATGGTGATTTTAACCCTCCTTGCGGTAGTGCTGAATCCCGACAGAGGCGGCATCAATAAAGTTCTCCTGAATGACAGTTTCGGATTCTCACGAATCGACATCGAAAAGCTCGATACGGATTTTCATCTTTCTGTGTTCAGGGAATTGAAAACAATTCTGCAGGACACAGGAATCTACAATATGCTGTTCAGATTCTATGATGTCTATCAGCTGAGAAAACATTGCCTGAGCAAGGGCAAAACCGGTCAGCGTGCGCTTTCCAATTTCTATCAACTGGCTGAAATTCTCCATCAGGTTGCAGTGAAAACCCGCTATAGCCCCGAGGAACTCATGACATGGTTGCAACGCGAGAGAACAACCGCAGCGGATGATTATGAACAGAGGGTGGAAAGTGAAGATAATGCGGTTCAGATTCTGACTATTCACAAATCCAAAGGGCTAACCTTCAAGATTGTTTTTGCTCCCTTTCTGGATTTGAGAATAAAGGAGGATGTCTCCGTTTTCGAGTATCGCGACCTTGATGGCTATAAGTTCACCCACCAGCCCGATGAGCGTGAAATGGAGCTGTACCGCACGCAAAGCGAGCAGGAAAACCGTCGATTGATCTATGTGGCCATGACAAGGGCGCAGTATAAAATTTATGTCTGCGAAAACACACATTTCTCGGAATCCTCCTTAAAACCGTTTTTAAAAAGGAGCAATTCCTCTTTCGAGATAAATGTTGCAAAAGAGCAGGCTGTAGGCAAATATCAGCCAAAAGGGGAGGAGCTTGTGTTTGCCCCCAGGGCCTCCCCCGAAATAGATATCAAAAACACTTTCCATATCAATAGTTTCAGTTCCCTCAGCAAAGCCCATCATTCCTCCCCCTTCGAAAAGGCCGACCTGAGCGCACAGAACCCATACGACCATTTTATCTTCCAGAAACTGGGGCGGGGTGCCAGCGTAGGAACCGCACTGCACAGCATATTCGAACGACTCGATTTTGCCAATCCGGAAACCTGGAAGCAAACCCTGGAGGAAAGCTCCAAGTACTATCGGAACATTCTTAAAGAGGAACATCAGGAATTGTTCGTTGCATTGGTGAAACATACCATGAATACCGAAATCGGCTGTGGAGGGCAAAAGTTTCGACTCTCTTCAATAAAAAATGA
>CAMAZH010000166.1 GCA_945863035.1 Chitinophaga pinensis
CGATACAGCTGGAATATGCTCCGAGGATGGCAGGCATTTTGCGATGATGCCCCATCTCGAGCGTTCCTTTATGACCTGGCAGTGCGCCAATTACCCCGGTGACCGTATGGACGACGAGATTACGCCTTGGATTGAGGCGTTTGTGAATGCACGGGAGTGGATTAATGAGTTTATTAGTTAATGGGTTTATAAGTTAATGAGTGAATTAATGCAACTGTTGGAATTGGTTATCACACTCCTTTAAACTACAAAGGTCAAATAATCATCAAAATTTTAATTATGAAGAAAATTAAAATTGCAAATGAGATTATTAAAGTAATCGTTTTGGGGTTCATTGCGTTTTTTCTTATGAACTGCAATAAAAGTGTAAAGTCAGAAAAAGAGCTATTTGATAAAAATGTATCAGCGTGTGCCTCAGTCTTTATAAAACAAAATGGAATGGACTCTATTCAGGCTATTGATTATTGTTCGTGTATTCTTGAAAAACTAATTACACTCGACTCAGGTTTTGTGCACATGAAAGAGGAGGAGCGTACCAAATTCATAAATGAAATGAAATTTTACACATCTGACTGCGATTCAATTTTATTGATTGAAGGACAACATTGATTTTCTTGTAGTTACCAGATATCATGATAGGATCCTGCATCAGAGGATTTAGCTTCAATAGAGATTAAATAGCTTACTCTTATTAAATGAGCAATATGAAACACAAAATAGCAATACAGATTCTTTTTCTGATATTTTCCTGGGTCTCCCTGTTCTCCCAAAACACTGATTCATCTAGAGAAAAGAACACATTGCTACTAATGCATCCCACCGTCGGAACAATTTCCACAATCACATCTCTTATCGAATCAGGAATTTTCCCTCTTGAAAATTACAATTTAAAAGGAGTGTATTTCGCTGAGGAAAACAACGACTATTCCGCATCCGAAAATTATATCCGGGAAAACAATCTCTCCATTATTCTCGAAAAAGTCGATCAGAGCCTTGAACCCGATCATCTCTATGAAAAGAACCCCTGCAGCCCTGTCTTTGAAAAGCTTTTCAATGAAAGTTCAGGAGTTGTTTTCTTCGGCGGACCGGATATTCCCCCTTATATATATGGCGAAAAAACCAGCACCCTTACCGTTATCTATGATCCTTATCGCCACTACTTTGAAGCTTCTTTTCTTTTTCATCTTTTAGGGGGATTTCAGGATAAAAAGTTCGTTCCCTTACTCGACCGGAATCCGGAATATTTGGTTGTCGGGTTTTGTCTTGGTATGCAGACGATGAACGTGGCAACCGGAGGAACCCTGATACAGGATATTCCCCTGGAAGTCTACAACCAACAATTTGTTGAGGATATCCTTAGCCTGCCGGTTGATAACCTTCACCGGAATTACTCCAATAATATCCCTGACACAGCCAGTCTTTTCTGGGGAAACATCCATCCCATTAAAATAGTGGATAATAGTTGGATTGTGAAACAGGGGATTGCTAATGCAGACCTTCTGCCGGGGGTTGTGAGTTCCCATCACCAGGCTGCAGAAAAAACAGGTATGAATCTGAAGGTAGCTGCCACCTCAACCGACGGTAAAATAATAGAAGCTCTGGAGCATGAAAAATACCCGAATGTAATTGGTTTTCAGTTTCACCCTGAGGTTCCTGATATTTATCAATACGATAACAGCTACAAGTCAAGTTCTTCAGGAACTCCCTTTTCGCTTCGCACAGCAATCGAAAAAGCAAGCGGCTATGAATTCCACCTCGCCATCTGGAAAAAATTCGCAGAGATTCTGAAATAGTCTATCGCCCGAGTTATTGCGATTTCTCGCTGGCTGAGCTTGTCGAAGCCAGCTTGTCGAAGCCAGCTTATCGAAGCCAACTTGTCGAAGCCACCATGTCGAAGCCACCATGTCGAAGCCACCGTGTTGAAGCCAGCTTTACTCCTCCGACAAATACACCTTATAATCCCAGGCTTTCAGAACTATCGGCTCATCGGAGGTTAGGTTAAGGAATTCCCCTGTGAAAACATCGGTATAAAGTCCGCTGTTATTTTCATTTTCCGGAACAAAATCAATAGGTTCGGCGGAGAAATTGAGGATTACATACAATTTGTTCCTGTCTGTTTCCCTTGTGAAGGCAAATATTCGCGAATCGTCATTCCCGTGGACGCGTGTCATTTTTCCTCCGGAAGAACCCGCAAAAAGCGCCTGATTATCGGCCTTAAGGTTATTCAGGGTGGTATAAAACTCACGCATGTCACACTCAATCCAATCGATTGTGTCGCGGTCAAAAAAGCGCAAGCGCTTATTCATGCATACTTCCTGACCGTTATAGATCAGGGGCATACCCGGAATGGTGTATGTAAAAACGGCAAAAGCCTTTACAGCCTCACCGAGTCTTTCATATTCGGTGCCGTTCCATGAATTCTCGTCATGATTGGAGGTAAACTCCATAAGAATTGAGTTGGGGGGGTATGTGGAATCGACATAAGTAAAATGCATATCTATATTTTTGACATCCATTTGCCCCTTGGCAACCTGGTTCATGATATGGTGCAATTTCCAGTCGTAGGTTGCGTCGAATGCCTCCTTATTAAGAATGGGCTGATCGGATTCGGCCAGCATAAACACTTCCTTCACCTCATACAAAGCAGGGCGGACTGTATTCCAGAAGCTAACAGGAATCATGTGGGCCACATCGAAACGGAATCCGTCGATATCGGTTTCCGTGAGCCAAAACTTCAGAGCATCAATCATATATTGCCTCAGCCCGGGCTGATCATAATCGAACTGAATTACATCGGTCCAATCAAAAGGGCTTTTGAAATTACCCGTTGAATCTTTCAGGTAGTACTCAGGGTGGTCTGTTGCCAGTGGGTTATCCCATGAAGAATGATTGGGAACCCAGTCAATAATTACCCGGATTTCATTATCATGTGCCTTTGCAACGAGTGACTTGAAATCCTCCATGGTTCCAAACTCCGGATTAACGGCATAATAATCCTTTACCGAATAATAGCTTCCCAAAGGTCCTTTCCTGTTCTTCTCGCCAATTGGGTTAACCGGCATCAGCCAGATAATATCCACGCCCATTTCCTTTAAACTTTCAAGATGCTCAGCAAAAGCATTAAAAGTTCCTTCAGGGGTATATTGACGTATGTTAACTTCGTACAAAGTGGCGTCCAAAATCCACTCCGGGTGACTAACCCCTTTTTCTTCTTCAACGGGAATTGTGCATGAGCTCATAGCAATGCTTATTGCGATCCATAATAAAACGGGGAAAAACAGGGTTTCGTGAGGTAAGGAAAATCTTTTCATTCTGTAAGGGTTTTTTTAACGGGATGCCAACAAGCTAATTTTGTTGGAGCATTCGATATTAATAGGTAAACAATTATTTCGGGATTCAAAAGCAAAAAACTCAATATTTGCGAACTGATTCAAAGTCTACTCAACTTCAATAAAACTGATGGGCAGACCAAGGATTGATGCGTAATATTCGCCTCGTTCAAGGATATCGTCATCGCCTTCCTCATAATACCAGTTTATCGAAAGTTTATGTCCAGATGCCACGAGATCCTTCAACGATTTAAGCATCTGCAGGACAACTTTTGAGGTGCCGCTGTTAAGGTATTCAAAAGCAAGGTCGATCCTGGTGGATCCGTTGTTGGAACCGACATAACTGTCCATCCAGGAAATCACGTCCTTAAAAAACAATTCGGCGTCCTCAGGTATCGATCGCCCTTCGATCTTAATAATTCCCTTGGGATCGAGCGAGATGGATGGCGTTTTGCGTGTGCCTTCTATGTAAATTGCTTCTATCAAGTTAATAAATAATGGACTTCTAAAGTAGGTAGTTTTTATCAGCCCACAAAATATTTGATTCGAATTTTCAAAATTACAACTTTTACGAAAAGTAATTCTGAGACCACGGAAGATCAATTCAGTGAAGGCCCTTTCAATAATCCTGTTTTAATAACATGCGATTAATCTATTGCATGTTGATTAATTGGTTAAATTGCCTTCTTTCATTCCTCTTTCAGAATGATTTTAGCTTCGTTAGCTTTTATGGGCACAACTTTCTTAACATACTGAATTTCAATATGAATACAATATTTCGAAAGGCCTACCTATCAGTATTTATATTGATAAGTGGATTGGTGCTTACCCTAATTGTCACGAGAAACACTCAACAACATGTTTTGGATCACGCAAAACACGAATTCAATCTGGTATGCAACGAGATACAAATAATAATCGACACCCGACTTCATGCCCATGCCCAGTTGTTACAGACTGGCTCTTCGCTATTTGCGGTATCAGATACTGTAACGCGAAAAGAATGGGAAATCTATAACAGCCGGGCAAAGGTTAAAGAGGATTTACCGGGTATTCAGGGAGTAGGCTACTCACATATTATCGCCAAAAATCAATTAAAACAGCATATTGAAAACATCCGTCGGGAGGGTTTTCCAAATTATACAGTTAAACCCTTCGGCGATAGGGAAACATATACATCCATTATTTATCTTGAGCCACTTTCGGGCCGCAACCTTCGAGCCTTCGGGTATGATATGTTTTCAGAGCCCGTTCGAAGAAAAGCCATGGAGCTTGCGCGCGATTCGGACATGGCAATTCTTTCCGGAAAGGTTACCCTGGTGCAGGAAACAAATGAGGATTTACAGGCTGGGACCTTGATGTATGTTCCTGTATACCGAAATGGCTTACCCGTTACAACAGTTGAGCAGCGTCGTAATGCAATACGAGGATGGGTTTACAGTCCGTACCGTATGAATGATCTGATGAAGGGTATATCGGGTCGATGGAGCAATAAAGAAACGGACCAGATTCACCTGCAGATTTATGAAAATGACTCAATAGCAGAAAACAATTTGCTATTCGACAGCAGGTCAAGCATTTCGGGTGATTGCTGCGGGAAGCAAACCCTGACAAATTCCTTAAGCATAAATTTTAACGGTACAAAATGGTTACTGGTATTCACTCAGAACAAAGAACAGCATTCGTTTGCCGAAAGCAAAGAAGCGCTGGTTTTATTTACCGGCATTGCATTAAGCATATTATTGTTTTTTCTGTCGATTTCGATTTTCAACACAACTTATCATGCACAACGAATTGCTAAGAATTTAACTGTCGAACTAAAAGAAAGTGAAGAGCGCTGGAAGTTTGCAATTGAAGGAGCCGACGATGGTCTATGGGACTGGAACTTGGAAACCAACGAGATCTTTTTTTCCCAACAATGGAAACGCATGTTAGGTTATGAGGAGCATGAGATCGCAAATCATCTTGATGAATGGATAAAGAGAGTTCATCCCGATGATATTCAAAAATGCAAAGAGGATATTCAGGATCATAAAGATGGGAAAACGTCTTGCTATTATAACCTTCATCGGATTTTATGCAAAAACGGATCTTACATGTGGATCCTGGCCCGTGGCAAAATTTTAACAAAGGACAAATCCGACAAACCCTTACGTATGATCGGAACGCATACCGATCTCACTGAGCGCAAGGAGATTGAAAATCAATTGATCCAGTCCAATATCGATAAGAACCTTCTTATATCAATTCTCGCTCACGATCTGAAAAGTCCCTTCAACGCTATACTCGGCTTTTTAAATCTGGTAATAGAAAACATCAGGGTATACAACATTGATAAAATTGAGCAACAACTAAACTTGGTTCTAGGATCCGTGAAAAACACCTATATTTTGTTGGATGACTTGCTAAGTTGGGCAAGGGCGCACTCCGATAAGCTTCCGTTTGAACCCCAATCCCTGAATTTCTCTACTCTGGCAGAAGAAATGATAGTAACCTTAGCCCCAAATTCAACAGGTAAAAACATATCCATCACTTATTATTCCAAAGACGAAATTATCTTGTATGCCGACAAGAATATGATAAGCACAATTCTTCGCAATCTCGTTGCTAACGCAATAAAATTCACAAATTCCGGGGGGCGGATTGAAATTGTTGCGGAAAAAGCTGAATTGTGGGTAATCATAAAAGTATCAGACAATGGTGTTGGCATTGAACCCAATATTGTATCCGGATTATTTGATATCTACCGATTTAATTCCACCGCAGGAACGGCTGAAGAAAAAGGCACTGGTTTCGGGCTTTTGCTTTGCAAGGATTTGGTTGAAAAGCACGGGGGTAAAATTTGGGTTGAAAGCGAGGTTGGAAAAGGAAGCGATTTTAAATTTTCCTTGCCCGAATATTCATGTGAAACAGCCCGGACCACATTAGATGGGTAAATGCAAGCTGGGCTAATTTTCTGAAAACAGAAGACGAAAGCACAATGGTTTTTCATCCCGCTAAAAACCGCAACCGGTCGTAGCAACAATTCTTGAATTTTTTACCGCTTCCGCAGGGACAAGGATCATTCCTTTCAATCAGCTTTTTGGGAGCCTCAACAATTCCTGCTTTGCGATCATCGGCTTTTTTCGTCCACTGCATCACATTGGCAGGTGCACGTTTTTTCGAAAGCTCGTCTCCCATGAACTGCATATAGGGATGTACATGACTGAAAAACATTTTATAGGCTTTACATAGGTAATTCAGGCCATATTCACCGTCGGGGGCATAGTCAAACCGATGCTTCGGGCACTCGCCATGACAGGCAAACCGGTAATCGCATTCAACACAATATCGGGGGAGTTTCTCCAACTTGCCTGCACCAAAATTGTATTGTTCAGGGCTTTGCATCATGCTCACAAGGGATTTGTCCATAATGTTCCCCAGTCTGAATTCGGGATACACAAAATGGTCGCATGAATAAATATCACCGTTATGTTCCATTACCACCGCACTACCACATGTCTCGCTGAATACACACAGGCCGGGAGCTTCATTCACCCAGTTAGCCAGAGAAACATCAAACACCTGAACATAATACCGTCCCACATCCTTGCGAACCCATTCATCAAAAATAGTTGTCAGAAACCGGCCAAAATCCTCGGGCAAAACAGACCATTCGGTAACCCGCACATCGGATTGAACACCCGGAGGCACTAAGCGCACACCGTCTTTTGGCTCAGCAAGAGTTTCCCTCTCAACAATAGGGATAAACTGGATAAACCCACTGCCGATTTCTTTCAGGAAACGGTATACTTCAAGGGGATATTGGGAATTGTGTCGATGAACCACAGAAAGTGTGTTGAACTCAACCTTATGCTTGCGAAGCAGATCGATACCCTTCATCACATCAGAAAAAGAAGGCTGGCCGTTTTTATAGACACGATAGCGGTCGTGAATAAATTCCGGTCCGTCGATGGAAATGCCGATCAGAAAATTATGCTCCTTAAAAAACAGGCACCATTCGTCGTCCAGGCGTGTTCCATTGGTCTGAAAAGAGTTCTCAATCTTCTTTTTTCCTGCATATTTTTGCTGCAGGTCAATCACCTTCCTGAAAAACCCGATACCCAACAGACTGGGCTCTCCACCTTGCCATACAAAGCTAACCGAAGGAACCTGCTGAGCCTCAATATAGTCTTTGATATACTTCTCCAGCAACTCATCACTGATCCTGTGATCAGAAGTATGAGGATATAATTTCTGCTTCTCAAGATAATAGCAATAGGTACAGTTCAGGTTGCAGATTGAACCGATGGGTTTTGCCATTACAGAGAATGCTATGGGTTTATTTAGATAGAGATCCATG
>CAMAZH010000167.1 GCA_945863035.1 Chitinophaga pinensis
AATTTGAAAATGATAAGCGAATCAACCATAAACCAACTCGTGGAACGAATTAAGCAGTTCGATCCGGAAATGCCTATTCTTATTGGGAGTTATGCTAATGGCTGGCTTGGAAATATATTTCCTTTGCGGCCTTTGCGCCTTTGCGAGAAATAGTAAGTTAATTTGAAAATGAGGTAATTTGAAAATGTGGTAATGTTTACTATTAACATATTTTAAATGAATGACAAAGTAAAATATTGGCTTGAATTGTCCGACTACGATTTTGACACCGCAATTGCTATGCAGCAAAGTGGCCGATATCTTTATGTGGGCTTTATGTGTCATCAGAGTATAGAAAAAATGCTAAAAGCTTATTTCAGTCAAAATCATTCAGAGCCGGCACCTTACACTCATAGTCTGTCCTATATCGCAAAGAAGGCAGGACTGTATGAGTCTTTTTCAGATTCATATAAAAATTTTCTTGACCAACTCGAGCCTTTGAACATTGAGGCTCGTTACCCCTCGCATAAAGAGAAATTAATGCAGAGCTTGACAAAAACTAAATGTGAAGAAATTTTAAAAAATACTAAAGAGCTGCAAACATGGATAAAAGCGAAGCTATAAGCAAGTTAGCCCGGTATAAAGTTTTAGTATCAAAGCATTTTGATATTGAAAATATGATACTTTTTGGTTCCTATGCAAGAGGCAACCAAAGAGAGGATAGCGATATTGATGTCGCAGTGGTTGTGACTTCAACTGAGCTTGATTTTTTTACTTATGCACCTTTGCTCTGGAAATTGCGCAGGGAGATTGATGACAGAATTGAGCCGATACTGATTGAGAAAAGTAAGGATGAGAGTGGGTTTTTGGAGGAGATTTTGAGGACGGGGGTGGTGATAGGGTGAAGTAATTTGAAAATTTGAAAATGGGGTAATTTGAAAATGTTGGTTCGACAGGCTCACCAACCGGGTGGAATGTAAATTTAGAAAATGAGTTAATTTGAAAATGAAGCAATTTGAAAATGATAACCGAATCAACCATAAACCAACTCGTGGAACGAATTAAGCAGTTCGATCCGGAAAAGGGATTTCTTTTTGGGAGTTATGGTTGGCCTGTAAATTTTTTTCCTCTGCGCCTTTGCGTGAAATAGTAAGGTAATTTGAAAATGCTGTAATTAAAGAGATTGTGAATTTGTTTATGATGAAAGAATGAAAAAAAATGGATAGAATCAACAAAATTAATAGCAGAATATGTGAAATTCAAAACGTATAAATCGACAAAAACTGAATGACTCAACGACAAAAATTCATATCAAAAATTCTTGCAGGAACATCCGATGCAAATATTGTATTTGGTGACTTGTGCGGACTTTTGGAATCAATGGGGTTTGAAAAAAGAATAAAAGGAAGTCATCATATTTTCTTTAAATCAGATGTTGAAGAAATTATCAATCTTCAACCAATAGGCTCTAAAGCAAAGGCTTATCAGGTTAAACAGGTTCGTGAAATAATTGTAAAATATAAATTGTCAGACTTATGAAACACAAATATGAAATAATTATCTACTGGAGCTCTGAAGAAAATGTATTTATTGCAGAAGTTCCTGAATTGGCCGGATGTAAAGCAGATGGTTCGGATTATATCGATGTGGTTAAGAACATTGAGGTGATTATCGATGAGTGGATCGAAACAGCTAAGATTATGAAGAGGGCGATACCGGAGGCGAGGGGGAAGTTGAGTTTTGCGTAAAATAATTTGAAAATTTGAAAATGAGGTAATTCAAGTGATGTGGATTAGTCTATGATGAAGAAATGAAAAAAGAGAAACAAGTAAAATATAAAATGTAATGAAAGCAATTTATACCTTGAAGGAAAAGGAAGTTGATATCAATTTTATCAATTCCTTGAAAGCCCTTTTTAAAGGCAAAACGGTTCATATAACTATAACCGATGAGGCAGATGAAACTTCCTATTTGTTGGGTAACAAGGCAAACAGGGATCATATTATGAGTAATCTTACAAGTACGGAAAAGAAAGTTTTTACCGATAAGGGGTTTGATACCCTGGTGGATCAGCTATCAAAATAGAAAGACATGAAAGATGTGGTTTTTAAAGGTAGTTCGTTTGCTGATTTTACGGAGTGGTCTGTAACAAATAAGGGTATATTTAAGAAAGTTTCAGACTTAATCCGGGAATGCAGACGAACACCTTTTGAAGGGAAAGGAAATCCTGAACCATTGAAGCATGAACTTGCCGGCAAATGGTCTAGAAGAATTGATGCGGAACATCGACTTGTTTATGAGGTAAAAGAAGATGCTATAGAAATAATTTCTTGCAAATATCATTATCATGAGTAAATAGAGCTGGTATCACGAAGTGTGTTATGAACGGATGCAAGAAATGCAATTTGAAAATTTGAAAATGGGATAATTTGAAAATGTTGGTTCGATAGGCTCACCAACCGGGGGGGTCGGCAGGCTCACCAAGTGGGTGGATGGGAATTAAAGGTTAAAGTAAGGAGTGTTATGTTGTGAAGGAAGGTGACTTGGTAAATGAGTAGATAGACTGAGGCTGAGCCTGTCGAAGCCGGGGTGGAGGTTTAGAAAATTTGAAAATGAGGCAATTTGAAAATGATAAGCGAATCAACCATAAACCAACTCGTGGAACGAATTAAGCAGTTCGATCCGGAAAAGGGATTTCTTTTTGGGAGTTAGATAAGACAATTTGAAAATGGGGGAATTTGAAAATTTGAAAATGAGGTAATTTGAAAATGATATATAAAAAACCAAATCTATGGCAGTAATTTCAATGTTTTATGGTCTTATTATTTCGATGTATTATCTTGATAACAAGAGGCATCATTTACCTCATATTCATGTAAAATATCAGGAATTGGAAGCTGTGTTTTCCATAAATAATGGAGAAATACTTGAAGGTGAATTGCCAAATAATAAACGAAAACTTGTAGAAGCATGGATTGAGATTCCCAAAGAAGACCTTTTAGCAGATTGGTCATTGGCTATTTCAGGTCAAAATATTTTTACAATAGAACCCTTAAAGTAAACGATATGAACCCACGTGTAGCAGATGTAAAACCGAATCAGGATTTCACCTTAAACCTCACCTTTAAAAATGGTGAAAAGAGAGTGTTTGATATGAAGCCATACTTGAATATCGGGCGTTTCACAGAGCTTAAAGATAAAACATTGTTTTCATCAGTTATTCCTGCTCTGGGTAGCATACAATGGCAAAATGGACTTGATCTTTGCCCTGATACTTTGTATGAAGAAAGTGAAAGATTAGATTGAAAATGAGGGAATTTGAAAATTTGAAAATGGGGCAATTTGAAAATGGGATAATTTGAAAATGAGGTAATTTGAAAATACTGTAATTCAAGTGATTGAGAATCTGTTAATGAAGAAAGTATGAAAAGAAAAACACCATATAACAATAAACCTAAAATCCACGTGAAAGCGCATTTCATCCTCATAACAGCAGGCCTCCTGCTCTCCCTTGGCCTCTCGGCCCAGAAACCTGCGGCTAAGGCTTCCGGAACGGCGCCCGCTTCAGACAAACTAGTCTCGGCGGCCGATACCCTGCAGTACAGTCTGGGTGTGTTTGTGGGACAGTGGATGGTTAACAACAATTTCGCCATTGGCAATACTGCTTTGTTTAACCGTGGAATGGAAGATATTATGCTCAACAGGCCCCGGGCTATTGCCGACTCCACTATTGTGCCAATCATTGCCGCGTACCAGCTCTCCACCCAGAACGAGCGTAGCCGTCAGATGGAGACCCAGCTTTTCGCAGCGCTTAAAGGACAGGCGGGAGTGGGCGTTTTGCCCAACGGCGTACATTACATCGTGGTTAAGCAGGGAAAGGGAATCCGACCTCTGGCCACAGATACGGTAGTGGTAAATGCGATCGGGGTTTTTCCCGATGGTACGGTGTTTGAAGACAGCTACCAGAAAAAACAGGCCATTACCATGCTCACCGCCTCCTTGATTCCTGGCTTGAGCGAAGCCGTGCAATTAATGCCGGAAGGTTCAGTTTGGAGGATTTTTATACCCTCCGCACTGGCTTATGGTTCGGCGGGTTTGAAGGGGATTATACCTCCGGATATGGCGGTTGTGTTTGATATTACGCTGGAGGAGGTTATCAGGTGACGGGAGTGACGGGCGTCGCCCTGAGCTTGTCGAAGGGTTGACGAGGTGACGGGCGCCAAAATAATATTGAAGGGAATGTAAATAAAACATGGGTTTGTACGGAAAACATATAAAGCTGCAAGGCATAAGGAAAGATAGCTCTTTTTACAAGGGCATATTCCTTCTTTGTATGCTTGCGCTTTGTTTCCGACCCGATTCCGGTTATGCCCAGGTTATTAGCAACACGGGGGCCCATATAACTTTAACCTCTGGAGTGTTTGTTGATTCCAGGGATGTGGAAAACACTTCCGGAGTCGTCACCAACAATGGCAGATTTGATCTCGACGGAAGCTACACAAATGCCGGAACAACCAGTGGCAACGGGGAGTACAACCTGGCAGGCAACTGGACAAACACAGGAACCTTCAACGAGGGAACATCTACCGTGACCTTCGAGGGTACCCTGAACCAAAGCATAGAGACATCCGGGGAAACGTTTCATAATCTCGTGGTTACCAATACCGGAGAAACTCCCGACAACCGGATTAATCTTCTTGATGATGCCAAGGTAAACGGATTGTTCACTTTTGCTTCCGGAAACGTCAATTCCAACAGCAATAAATTGTACCTTACAAATCCTGCAATTGCTGCCTTAAATTACAGCTCTGTGTCCGACAGCCGGGTTATCGGTAAGTTTGAACGCGGGGTAAATACAGCGGGCACTTACCTTTTTCCTGTCGGCAGCTATGATTATTATAATCCTCTTACCCTCACACCAGGAACAATCGATTCTCCCGGATCGGTTCTTTCCGAGTTCATTGCTCAGGAGCCGGGCAACGATGGATTGCCCATTCCCGACGTATTGGTTGAAGTTTGGGAAACCTTCCCGGATGGTTACTGGGGTCTTACTGCAAACAACGGTTTTTCGGCCTCCGATTTCGACCTTACTGCTGATGGCAATGGTTTTGAAGAAACAATTAATTTTTACAATCGCCTTATCAAGCGCCCTGCAATGGGTCTTTGGACCACCGATGGAGACCATCGTGATGCAACAGGAACCGTTGCCGCCCGTGATAATCTCACCAATAACATATCCCCCGGAGGCTCACAATTTGCCATTGCAAAAATTCGGCCGCGAATTATGGAGCAGCCTGAAGATACTGCCATCTGCGAAGAAGCCGATGGAGGGTTCAGGGTGGTAGCCACGGGTTACACTCCCCTTAGCTATCGCTGGCAACTCCGCGACCTGAACGGAAACTGGAATCCGGTTACAGATGACCTTATTTATCAGGGATCCTTAAACGATACCATCCTGCTGAATGGTGTTCCGATAGTATTTGACGGTAATCGCTATCGTGTGGTAATTACCGATACATACAACAATTTCAAGGAGAGCGATTCTGCCAAGCTAACGGTTGATCCGATACCGGATATTACAAACAGCATACTTGGCGACACCATTTGCAACAATACAGGCATTAACATTCCTCTATTCAGCGACGTGCCCGGGACCAGCTATGATTGGGATATCTATCCGGAACCTCATATAACTGGCGGATTCCCTGATTCGCAGTTAAGTATCAAACAAACCCTGGCCAACAGTGATGACTCGATTCAGAATATTGTCTACAGGGTTTTTCCTACAGGTCCGGGCAAAACTCAGTGTAAAGGAAGTTCAGTGGACTTTAAAATCCTTGTAACTCCTACACTCCTGGTTTCTGCTTCCCCCTTTGAATATATTGGAGGGAAAAATATTCGCTGCTTCGGTGAGTCTAACGGTTCAATTGACATTACTCCAAAAGGTGGGTTTTACCTCGACGAATATTCCTATTTCTGGAAAAAGAACGGACTTGCTTATGGCGAAATAACTACTGAAGATCGCAATAATCTTACTGAAGGATTGTATGAATTTGAAGTTGCCGATATTATTGGGTGTAACTACTCAAGTACAATAATCATTTCACAACCTGACAGTTTTAAAGTAGAAACGGATTCGGTTATTTTTGTTAGCTGTGCAGGAAACCTCGACGGTGAAATCTATCTGGCTCCAAGCGGAGGAACTCAACCCTACAGATTTAGTTGGGTGGCTTATGAAGATGTTATCCCGTTTTATGGTGATGATCTTATCGGTACACGATATGGCCTTCATGAAATCACAGTCAGAGATACAAACGGTTGCTTCTTTTACACCGAAGAAAATGTTGAAAGCCTCAATCCTATGGGAATTGGATTTAATCCCTTTCCATATGGAAATTATCACGTTTCCTGTTTTGGTGAGAGCAATGGGAGTGTTCAAACCACTGCTATTGGCAATGGTTACTTTTCTGAAAACTATAACTATACTTGGTTCGACAGAGATGATAATGAAATATCGTATCTCCAAAACCCAACAGAACTGAGTGCCGGAACATACAGGGTTGAAATTGTGGATTCTCTGGGTTGTGAGGGAGAAAAGGAGCTTATACTTAAGCAACCAGATCCAATTTCAATTACCAAAACCAATGGCAAAAAACCGGGTAACTACGATATCAGCTGTAACGACCGGAGCGACGGATCTGTTGAGCTTGAAATAACTGGAGGCCACACGGGCTACCTGCCATCTTTCCACAGCTGGTCGATGACGGGGAACCCCGCTTTTGACAATACCACCAAAAATATAAGTGGTCTGCGTGCAGGGACCTACATCATTGATGTAACGGACAGCTACGGATGTCAGAACGATGCTTTCTTTACCCTTACGCAGCCCTCGAAAATCGAGCTCGATACGGCCCTGATCAGTGATTTCAACGGTTACCAGGTTTCATGTATTAATTTTGCCAACTCCTTTATTCAACCTGAGATTTCAGGTGGGCATGGCGACTATTCTTACTTGTGGTCCACAGCGGATGGCGCGCTTTCAGATCCCCTGTCGGGCAATCAGTCAGGACTACCAGCCGGAAACTACCATCTTGAACTATTGGACAACATTAATTGTCCGGCAGAGTGGGATTTTGTTATTTCGGAACCCGATAGTATTGCGGTTATATATACCCCCATCCTCCATAACGGGTTTGAAGTATCGTGCTTTAGCGGATCCGATGGAATTATTAATCTGGAAACCAGTGGTGGGGTATCAGACTATGTTTATACCTGGACATCAACCGACGGAAGCGGGATTACCGATGGCGCAGAAAGCCA
>CAMAZH010000168.1 GCA_945863035.1 Chitinophaga pinensis
CACTTTAGGCACTTTAGGCACTTTAGGCACTTTAGGCACTTTAGGCACTTTAGGCACTTTAGGCACTTTAGGCACTTTAGGCACTTTAGGCACTTTAGGCACTTTAGGCACTTTAGGCACTTTAGGCACTTCCTCAAGGTGTTTTAAAATAGCAAAGGTTTTCTACAATACTTCAAAGGTTTTCTTAGAATTATATTAATTTTACATGACGAATTAATAACATAAATAACTATAAACATCTCAAAATGAACTTCCCGGAAAATCTTAAGTACACCAAGGAGCACGAATGGATCAAGGTTGATGGCAATGAAGCATTGATTGGCATTACCGAATTTGCAACCAGCGAGTTAGGCGACGTTGTATTTATGGAAATCGAAACTCTCGGGGAAACTCTTTCTTCCGGAGATACTTTTGGAACCGTAGAAGCTGTAAAAACGGTTTCCGATTTGTTCATGCCTGTTTCGGGGGAGATAATAGAAGTCAACCCTGAGCTGGAAAGCACCCCGGAACTTGTAAACCAGGATCCTTATGGCAAAGGTTGGATTGTTAAGATTAAAATGACCCATCCGGATGAACTGGGCAATCTTCTCTCGGCTGTAGAATACCAGGATATTGTTGGATGATTGGGTTAAATCGACTTAAGGAATTTTTAACAAGGAAGGAATTCGTTAACTACTTTATCTCTATTGGAAAAACAGATAGGGATTCATCCATTCTACCAGAAGATTTTTTGTCAATTAAACTGCAAAAAAATAAAAATTGGGATTATGAAAGTACTTGTTGATGTAAAAGATAATAAGGGAGATTTTATTTTAGAACTGCTCAATAGTTTCTCTTTTGCCACGGCAAAGTCGATTTCTCCAGCAAACGCAGCCTTACTTGAAGAGATAAAAGAAGCTGTTGAAAACCTCAATTTAGTAAAGCAAGGTAAACTTAGAGCTCGCCCCGCAAAAGATCTGCTTGATGAGCTTTAACGTTGTTACCATACCACCGTTTGACAAGCAGTTAAAACGGTTAGTCAAGAAATTCCCATCCCTGAAAAAAGAATTCTACAACCTGATTGAAAGCCTTGAGCATAAGCCAACGCAGGGTGTGGCTATAGCAAATGGCTGTTTCAAAATTCGCTTAGCAATTAAATCCAAAGTAAAAGGCAAATCAGGCGGGGCAAGGGTCATCACTCATTTCCAAGTTGTAGAAAACAATGTTTTTCTGCTTGCCATCTATGATAAGTCTGAGTATGAGGATATATCTGATAAAGAAATAGGCTACTTATTGACTTTTATTAACTAATAATAGTCTAAACCGCGACTTTTGAATTTTCAATTATAATTCATTTTATCCTTAAAAGTAATAAAGAGCCTTACAGTTTCTTTTTTATTTCCGTTTCGGTAAATGCCTCGATATAATCCCCAGCCTTGATATCATTGAAGTTGTGGATATTTAACCCGCACTCCAGGCCGCTCACCACTTCCTTGGCATCATCCTTGAATCGCTTAAGTGAACCCAATTCGCCGGTGAACACCACAATACCATCGCGGATCACACGAACCTTGCTGGCGCGGTTAATCTTACCCTCTTTCACAAGACAACCGGCGATGGTACCAGTCTTGGTAATCTTAAACACTTCCTTGATCTCAAGTGTAGCAGTAATCTCCTCTCTGATTTCGGGCGAAAGCATACCTTCCATTGCGGCTCTGAGTTCTTCTATAGCATCGTAAATGATGCTGTAAATACGAATATCGATCTGCTCTTTTTCTGCCAGTTTGCGCGCACTCAGTGAAGGGCGGACCTGGAAGCCGATAATAACCGCATTGGAGGCTGCAGCGAGAAGAACATCCGATTCGGAGATCTGACCCACCGCCTTATGAATAATGTTGACCTGAATTTCTTCTGTTGAAAGTTTAAGCAAGGAGTCACTTAAAGCTTCAACCGATCCGTCAACATCACCCTTAATAATTACATTAAGTTCCTTGAAGTTACCAATAGCAATACGACGGCCGATTTCATCGAGAGTAATGTGTTTCATGGTACGCAGATCCTGCTCCCTCTGCAGCTGTTCGCGGCGGGTTGCAATTTCTTTAGCCTCTCGGTCGGAATCCATAACGTTGAACCGGTCACCGGCCTGAGGCGCACCATTCAGTCCAAGGACAAGAACCGGAGTAGCAGGACCTGCCGAGGTTACTTTACCTCCCCGTTCGTTATACATGGCTTTTATATGTCCGTAATGACTACCCGCAAGAAGCACGTCGCCAATGTTCAGGGTTCCGTTCTCAATCAGTATCGTTGAAACATATCCCCGTCCTTTATCGAGGGCGGATTCGATGACCGTTCCCAGTGCATGCCGATCGGGATTTGCTTTAAGATCAAGCAATTCCGCTTCGAGCAGCACTTTCTCAAGAAGGTCGGCAATATGAAGTCCCGATTTTGCGGAAATCTCCTGTGACTGGTATTTTCCTCCCCAGTCCTCAACAAGATAATTCATACCGGCTAAAGCTTCTTTGATTTTCTCAGGGTTGGCTGTGGGTTTATCGATTTTGTTAATTGCGAACACTATTGGCACACCGGCAGCGCTGGCGTGGTTGATAGCTTCCTTGGTCTGAGGCATTATACCATCGTCAGCTGCGATCACAATTATTGCAATGTCGGTAACCTGTGCTCCCCTGGCGCGCATAGCAGTAAACGCCTCATGACCGGGGGTGTCGAGGAAGGTAATTTTCCTGCCGTCTTCAAGGATCACGCTATAAGCGCCAATATGCTGGGTTATACCTCCAGCCTCACCGGCAATAACGTTTGCGCTACGAACGTAATCAAGCAATTTGGTTTTCCCGTGATCCACGTGGCCCATAACAGTAACGATGGGCGGACGGGGCTTAAGATCTTCCGGTTTATCTTCTTCGAAGGCAATATTATCCTGCAAATCGGCAGAAATAAATTCCACCTTATAGTTAAATTCGTCAGCAACAATAGAAAGGGTTTCTGCATCCAGACGCTGATTGATGGATACAAAAAGTCCAAGACTCATGCAGGTTTGAATAACATCGCTTACAGACACGTTCATAAGACTTGCAAGTTCACTTGCAGAAACAAATTCCGTTACCTTAAGGGTGTTCTTATCTTCTTCGGCCCTTTCGTGTTCTGCTACAAGACGTTGCTGAAACGCATCACGCTTGTCTCTCCTGTGCCGTGAGCCCTTTGATTTGCCTTTTGTGGTAAGTTTGGCAAGCGTATCTTTGATCTGCTTTTGCACATCCTCTTCGCTAACTTCCGAACGGTGTAATTTTTTCTTCTTCTTGCCGGCCCTGGGAGCAGTCTGTGTTGTGCCTCCGGCTGAAGGTGTTGCAACGGCTCCGCCAGCTGGGTGCCTGTCTTTATTCTCTGCGCCCTCGTTTTCTTTATGTATGCGTTTTCTTTTCTTCTTCTTGTCCGATTGTGCATTCTGATTGCTGGAGGCAACAGGTTTCTTTTTGAGTTCCCGAACGGGGAGAACAATGCGGCCAACCACAGTTGGTCCGGTAAGCTTCTCGAAACGGGTAGGAATCATGTTTGAGTCAACTTCCGGGACAACTTCCTTTGTTTCCGGAACCGGAACCACCTCAGCAACCAACTCGGGAATCACTTCTTCAACAGGAGCAGGAGCAGGATCTGGAACAGATACAGAAACAGGAGCCTCAACAAACTTCTCTGCTTTTGGTATTTCTACCTCTTCAGCTTTGGGTTTTGGCTTTGACTTTTTACGCGGTGCTTCAAGGTCTATCTTCCCAACCACTTTTACGCCAGGTCCCTCTTTTTTCACTTCTTCAACGACTTCCGCAACAGGCTCCTCTTTTTTAGTCTCAGGTTCTGGCGCCTTGATAACTACTTCTTCCACCTTGGCAACTGGCACCTCTTCTATAATTTCTTCTACCTTAGGCTCTTCTGGTTTTGACTTCTTAGCCTTCAGGGAATCCAAATCAACTTTGCCAACGACTTTAATGTCGATCGTTTTTTCAACGGGTTTCTCCTCTACCTTTTCCTCATGTCGTGGAGTATGCTTTGGAGCGCTTGTTGCTGAGGAGTCCTTAATAAATAATTCTTTCTCTTCTTCAGGTTCGGAAGTGTCCTGAATATCTTCAAGGGTAATGGATTCTTTCTTCTCACGAAGATTTTTCAGACTAAAGTTCTCTGACTTCTTCTTTTCATTCAAATCCGAGCTATACTCCTGTGCGAGCAGATTGTATTGCTCGGGAGAAATCTTGGTATTAGGATCCGACTCAATATGATGACCCTTCTTATGGAGGTATTCCACAATAGTGGTAATCCCCACATTAAGTTCACGGGCGATCTTACTTAGTCTTGTTGCTTTAATTTCCGTCATACGTTGAACTTTGTTCCTTTAATTTTATGCAGACCTGCGAATTTATAATTTCTGCTGCGATTTATTCAAATTCTGCCCTTAATATTTTCAGGACTTCTTTAATAGTTTCTTCCTCGAGATCCGTGCGGGTGGCAAGATCCGCGGGACTCAACTCGAGCACTGATTTAGCGGTATCGCAACCTATAGCTTTTAGTTCGTCGATAATCCATGCATCAATTTCATCGGAGAATTCATCGAGGTTCACATCTTCATCGTCCTCGGTTCCGCTTTCCCTGTAAACATCAATCTCATAACCGGTGAGCTGACTTGCAAGACGGATGTTCAATCCCCCTTTACCAATTGCCAGGGAGACTTCCCGGGGCTGCAGGTAAACTTCAGCACGCTTGTCGTCTTCAACAATTTTGATGTTGCTTATTTTAGCAGGGCTTAACGATCTCTGAATAAAGAGCTGAGTATTATTGGTGAAATTGATTACGTCGATATTTTCGTTTTTAAGTTCACGAACGATACCATGAATCCTTGAACCCTTCATTCCAACGCATGCACCAACAGGATCGATTCGCTCGTCATAGGATTCGACTGCTACTTTAGCCCGTTCGCCGGGAACACGAACAATTTTCTTGATGGTGATAAGGCCATCGAAAATTTCAGGCACCTCAAGTTCAAAGAGTCTTTCAAGAAACACGGGTGAAGTTCTCGAAAGAATAATCAGAGGATTGTTGTTTCTCATATCCACTTTAACCACTACTGCACGAATCGTATCGCCCTTGCGGAAATAGTCTGAGGGGATCTGCTCGTTCTTGGGAAGAATCAATTCGTTTCCCTCGTCGTCGAGCACCAGAATCTCCCTTTTCCAAACCTGGTAAATCTCTCCTGCAACAATTTCTCCGATGCGGTCTTTATACTTGTTGTATACATTGTTCTTCTCCAGTTCGAGAATCCTGGCTGTAAGATTCTGACGCAGAGCCAGGATGGAACGGCGACCGAAATCCAGTAACTTTACCTCGTCGGTGACCTCTTCTCCAACCTCGTAATCCTCATCAATAAGTTTGGCTTTTGAAAGAGGAATCTGGAGGTTCGGATCCTCAACTTTCCCGTCTTCAACCACTTCGCGGTTTCTCCAGATCTCAAAGTCACCCTTGTCGATATTGATAATTATATCGAATTTCTCGTCCGAACCGTAGGTTTTGATAAGCATGCTGCGAAATACGTCTTCGAGAACACTCATCATGGTAACCCGGTCGATGTTCTTTAACTCCTTAAACTCTGAAAAGGTGTCGATTAAATTTACATTTTCCATTTTGCTATAAAAATTTCTTATTTAAAAGAAATAACTGATTTAATTGTTTTTATATCATCCAAAGCCACAGATACCAATTGGGGCACAGCTTTTCTGGATTTCTCAGGGGGCAGAGGTTTAACCATTGCTTCCACGTCAATACTATCGCCCGAATAAGCCAATAATTTGGCCTTCAGTTTACTCCCATCCGTCCTTATGATCTCAACCTGTTTTCCCAGGTTTTTCTCATATTGCTGTTTCACTTTATAAGAAGCGTCCAGCCCGGGAGAAGAGACCTCGAGGTTGTAATCCTCGATCTCCTTGTCAAATTTACTTACGATATACCGGCTAACTTCCACGCATTCATCGATGTTGATGCCTTTGAAAGTATCCAGATGGACGTGGAAATTGTTACCGGGGTTCATGATCACATCCACCAGAAATATCTCCGTTCCGGTGATTTTCTCGTGAATAACCTGCTCGATCTGTTCCCTTGTAATCATAGTTATCAGTAATAAAATAGGGGACTTTTGTCCCCTTCGCATAGATTCTTCCTTACTTTGATGGCGCAAAAGTAATAATAATGATTTGATTAACAAAATTTCGGGTGAGAAATTATGAAGGCTTCAAGGTTTTGGTACTACGCGAAGAAATGAATTTCGAAGCACTAAACTGTCAGCCAGCACTGAACATGATACGAAGCAAAAAGCTTCAACTAAGATTATAACCTACTCTTTTGCCAAACGCCTGTTAGCAGCAGATTTGACTATCATTGTCTCGATTCTTCGCCTTGGTAAGTGTCGTCTAAATATTTCTGAACTGTAGTATTGAACAGGTCGGGATTATTTTTTGTTACATAATGAGTTTCTCCGGTTAAGATACACAGATTTGCTTTCAAAATATTCTGATAAATATAAACAGTATGTTCTTCACGGATAATATCTCTGTCGGTTGACATAACCAAAACAGGGCATTTTATTTTTTGCAAATCACCAGCTGATATATGTGGCTGAAACTCCATCATACGATTTCGTTGTTGTATCACCTTCCAGTTTTGAGTAGTATCATTTTTTGCAAGCATTTCCTCAGCTATTCTTCTATCACGCAATACCTCATTGTAGAAATGGGGATAAAGGGCTAATGTGTCAGGTGTAAGATTGGCAGCAAATGAAACTATCTTCTTTACTTTTTCGGGATGATGAATAGCCAATAACAAAGCAATTATTCCACCGTCACTTCTTCCCACAACATACGCAGAGTCGATTTGCAAATAGTCCAAAATTCCAACAATATCTTTTGTTATTTGATTATATGTAAGACTATCATTTCCCAGTTCGCTTTTTCCCCTACCTCTGCAGTCCATAACAATTACCTTATATTTCTGAGCGAAGAATTCGATTTGAGGTTTCATATTAGCAATGTTTCCCCCGTTGCCATGGATTAATACAAGAGGATCGCCATGTCCATATATTTCGAAGTATTGTTTTGATCCATTTATACTTATAATGTTCCCATCGACATCAGTTATTGCATTGTAAAGACCGGGATTTCCCTCGAACGGAATACCCAGGTCTCTTGCTCTGGGCTTTTGTCCAAAGGATTGAAAGGAAAAAATTACAAGTGAAAAAACGATAATTGCTC
>CAMAZH010000169.1 GCA_945863035.1 Chitinophaga pinensis
TCGACCTTACAAGGGTGCAAAATGAGCACAACCGGGCCACTCAGATTACCAATACCTATGCTCACCAGATGCAGAACTCAAATGTGAGTTCAAATTACATAACGCTTCATGGCGGAAGGGTGCGAAATAACGTGTATGTCAACCTGGCCGGAGAGGGTTCCCACAACAACTCATTAGGACTGTTTCTTGTTGATGATACCCAGCATGTCGACAACTACACCTATGTGAACCATATGGTTCCAAACTGTACCAGCAATCAGCTTTACAAAGGCATTCTCGATGAGAATTCAACCGCCGCCTTCAGTGGCAAGATCCATGTATGGAAGGATGCCCAAAACACTCAGGCGTATCAGCGCAATAACAACATTCTGCTTACCGATACGGCAAAAATGAATACCCGCCCTCAACTGGAAATTTATGCCGACGATGTGAAATGCAGCCATGGTGCTACCGTAGGGCAACTGGATACCGATGCACTGTTTTACCTGCGTTCCCGCGGAATTCCATACAAAGAGAGCATGCACCTGCTGATGTATGCCTTTGCACATGCTGTTCTGTCGGAAATAAAACTCCTGCCCCTTCGCGAAAGGGTTATTGAGTTGGTAGATAAGCGTTTGCGGGGGGAACTGTCTCATTGTAATAACTGCAAAATGAAATGCCAATGATCCCCGACAAGCCCACCGTAAGCATCGATATAGACCTCATCAGGAGAAATTTCCCGGTTCTCCAAACACAGGTCCACGGTAAGCCGCTTGTGTACCTTGATAATGGCGCGACTACCCAGAAACCCCGGGTTGTCATCGATAAACTGAACGAACTCTACGAAAGCAAAAACAGCAGCATTCACAGGGGAGTTCATTTCCTGAGCGAACAAATGACCGGCGAATACGAACATGCCAGGGAAACCGTCAGGAATTTCATAAACGCCCGGAATACCAACGAAATCGTTTTTACCAGTGGAGCCACAGGCTCAATAAATACGGTTGCGTTTTCATTTGGGGAGAAATACGTTAAAGAGGGAGACGAGATCATCGTTTCAGAAATGGAACACCATTCCAATATTGTGCCCTGGCAAATGCTATGCGCCCGGAAGAAAGCAAAGCTGAAGGTAATCCCCTTCGATGAAAACGGAGAGCTTATCCAAAACGAATACAAACTGCTGTTCAACGACAAGACCCGTCTTGTTGCCATTACTCAGGTGTCAAACTCTCTGGGCACTGTTAATCCCGTGAAAGAAATGATACGCTTTGCCCACGATCATCATGTACCGGTTTTGATCGACGGTGCGCAGGCAGTGCAGCATTCATCCGTGGATGTTCAGGATCTGGATTGCGATTTTTACGTTTTTTCGGGTCACAAGGTATTCGGTCCCACCGGAATCGGAGTCCTTTACGGCAAAGAAATAATGCTCGACGCACTGCCTCCCTATCAGGGCGGAGGCGACATGGTGGATTGCGTGAAGTTTGAAAAAACAACCTATAACGAGTTGCCGTTCAAATTCGAAGCCGGCACAATGAATTACACAGGCGCCATCGGCCTTGGGACCGCTCTTGAATACATCGGTTCCATTGGCTTTGATGCTATCACTCAACACGAAAAAAGTCTGTGCGCGTATACCCACAATAAGCTCAAAGAAATAGAAGGCTTGGACATTTACGGAAACGCGAAAGAGAAAATTTCAATTTTCTCCTTTCTGATTCAAGGCCTGCACCCTCTCGACACGGGAATGATACTCGACAAAATGGGCATTGCCTTAAGAACCGGAACACACTGCACACAGCCGGTAATGGACCATTTTCAGATTACAGGCACCATAAGAGCTTCAATGGCCTTTTATAACTCATTTGGGGATGCCGACCGACTGATTGAAGGCCTGAAAAAAGCGGTAAGCATGCTTAAATAACTATCCCCGCCTAAATTTTAAAATAAAACCGCTGCAGCCAAAATTTGTAGATCGGATCCAAAAACACATATTCTTTATTTTGCTGTTCAATTATCTCTTTTGATACCAGTGCTTCCCTTATGCGCTTAACATTTGCTGATGAGCCCAAGCGGTATTTAATAAGCGTGCCGGATGAACTGAGTTGATTTTCTCCACTTACAAGAGCCTTGAGAAAATTTATCTGAGTGTTGCTTAACGAATCTGTAATAGTTTGGAACAGCAAACTCATCTGCAATATAAGCCCCTCATGCGACTCTGCAACAATTTCCTTATTGCAGATTTTCTTAGTACGGAGCCAGGCCTGCTGCGACAATTGCTGAACATAGTATGGATGCCGTTCACAAAGTTCGATGATCTCAAGGGCAGCCTCCCTCTCTATCTCTTTGCCAGTGTCGATAAATCGCTTGATGATAAAGGGTAGCCAGTCCTCCCCTGAAATTTTCTCCAGAAACAGAATATCCCCAAACTTATAAAAAGGCATATTATACGAGGTGAACACATCCATCATCATGTGACGCTTGCTCCCGTAAAGACAATAGCTCGTTTTGGTTTGCTTTTGCCAATGCGAACGCAGCTTCTTCTGAAAATCCAACGGGTCGTCAAATCCCGCTATATTCTGAAACTCGTCAATACACACAATGAATCGGTAGTCCTTATCGAGGGATAAGCGCTCCGGCAGATTTAAAATATCGTCGGGATTCTTCTTAACCTCCTTCCAGTCAAGCTCAAGGGAAATCTCATTTCCTGGCATATTACCAACAATAAGTTTTGGCAAAAGCTTTCCGATAAACTTGAATGCCTGATTGCTGAGATCCTCCAGCTTCGAGGAGTCCGCTTTAAGTACCTCCAACGCAAACTGCTCGTAAAATTGCTCTTCAGATCGAATATTATAAAGATCAATAAAACAGAATTTAAGTTTCTTGTTCCCTTTTGCAGCCTGCTTAACGGCCCGGGCTACAAGCGATGACTTGCCCCATCGTCGTGGAGATATAAGGATTGTATTGATTCCGTTTTCGAAATTCAGCAGAAGCCTTTCCAAATCCTTTTCCCTGTTGGTGAAATTATCATTGCCAACAATCTTTCCATAAATAAATGCGGATGCCATTCTGTTTGGGTTTTATTCGTAAAGATATGTAACATTTTTGTTAGTAACAAATGTGTTAGTAACAAATGTGTTAGTAACAAATGTGTAACATATATTTTCAACTTTCAAAGATGCCACAACAAATCTGTCACACACTTTTTTTTTCATATCTTTGTACGCATATTTAGACTTAATTCAAATTATGGCACTTACTGAAATTCAGGACCAGATAATTGAGGAGTTTTCGGCTTTTGAAGACTGGATGGACCGGTACAACTATCTGATTGAATTGGGGCATGATTTGCCGGCAATTGATCCGAAATTCAAAACAGACGAATACCTCATCAATGGCTGCCAGTCGAAAGTATGGTTACACGCGGATTTTGAAAACGGCAAAATGTACTTCACTGCCGACAGTGATGCTATCATTGTAAAAGGAATCGTTGCACTGCTCATCAGGGTAATGAACAAGCAAGAGGCTTCGGAAATAATGAATGCGGATTTATACTTTATCGATAAAATCGGCTTGAAGGAGAACCTTTCCCCTACCCGCAGTAATGGTCTTGTTTCGATGGTGAAAAAGATGAAAATGTATTCTCTGGCTTATTATGCTAAACATAAAGACTAGTTTATTTGTTTGATAGAAACTGAGAGATAAAAAAAATGGCAGAAGTAAACAATTTCCTGCAGATCGAGACTGAGGTTGTGCAGGTACTGAAGAGTATCTTCGATCCGGAAATCCCGGTGAACATATATGATCTGGGACTTATTTACGCGATTGATGTTGACGATAACAACAAAGTTGAAATCACCATGACCCTAACAACCCCGAATTGCCCGGTTGCCGATTCCCTGCTTCTTGACGTGCAGGAAAAAGTCAGAGCAATTGATGGAGTTACTGAGGCAAAGGTAAATCTCACCTTCGATCCGCCCTGGGATGAATCGAATCTTACGGATGAGGCAAGGTTGGATTTGGGATTGATGTGAAAAACAACCAGACATATTCCCGGCAAATCAAGTCCGAGGCATTGCGTCTCGGTTTCAGTGATTGTGGAATATCCGCAGCCGATTACCTTCCCGGGGAAGCGTTGCGATTGAAAAACTGGTTGGAAAACGGTTATAATGCCGGTCTTTCCTACATGGAGAATCATTTCAACAAGCGGGTAGACCCGCGCAAGCTTGTTGAAGGCGCAAAATCTGTGGTTTCCGTTGTCCTGAACTACTATCCCGAAAAAGAACAAACTGATCCGGAGGCTCCTGTGCTTGCAAAGTATGCCTATGGCCAGGACTACCATCAGGTGATAAGAAAAAAATTAAACGCTCTGCTTTCCTTTACCAATGAGCTTATTCCCGGCTGTGAGGGACGCGTATTCACCGATTCGGCCCCCGTGCTGGAGCATGCCTGGGCTAGTCGCGCAGGGCTTGGATGGATTGGCAAAAACTCACTTTTGCTTACCAGTCGTTTCGGATCATTTGTTTTTATCGGTGAGATGATTGTTTCGGCCGAACTTGAGTACGACCGGCCGGTAAACGATATGTGCGGGAGTTGCCGGAATTGTATCACCTCATGTCCTACCGGGGCTATTGTGGAAGACCGTGTGGTTGATGCGGGAAAATGCATATCCTATCACACCATAGAAAACAAGACCGTGGAAATGCCTGAGGAATTGCGGGGCACATTTAAAAACCGTGTGTTCGGTTGCGATATTTGTCAGGATGTGTGCCCCTGGAACCGCAAAGCTTCAGCCCATACAACAGAAGAGTTTAATCCACGTCATGAGTTGCTCAGTCTTGGTAAAAAAGATTGGTATCTCATGGACAAAGAGACTTTTAATAATCTTTTCAGGGGATCGGCAGTAGAACGGGCGAAATTCGAGGGTTTGAGAAGGAATCTCGACTTTCTGAGTGACTAAGGAATTGGGTGTTCCGTCATCGGTATTTTTTCATTTACCTCCCACTTCCATCCATTAATAAAATAAGGCTGTAGCTGCTCTATTGCATGTTGCAAAAGTTGACTGCGCTAAGCTTTTTTGTTTAACTTTAAAGTTTGTAAATTAATCCCAATTCCCAATTAATCTCTTCAACGAAGCTGAATGAATAACCAGACCTACAACTGGATTGCTAAAGACCGGATAAAACTTTTTGCGCAGAGTTGGACGGCTGAAAACGACCAGAAAAAACTCATCCTTCTCGTGCATGGTCTGGGTGAACATTGCAGTCGCTACGAGCATTGGGCAGCGCTTTTTAACGCCAGGGGGATTTCTGTGATTAGCTTGGACCTTCATGGTCACGGCCGTTCTGAAGGTAAGCGAGGACATATAAAATCACTGGATGTGCTTCTTGATGATATTGATCTTCTTTACCAAAAAAGTGAAGAGTTGTTCCCGGGCTACAAAAAGATCCTGTATGGGCATTCGATGGGCGGAAACCTTGTTCTGAACCATATCATCAGGAGAAACCGTCCCGTTGAAGGTGTCATTGTGACCTCCCCCTGGCTGAAGCTCTATAACGAGCCATCAGCTATTGTGCTTAAAATTACCGAATATCTTAAAAAAATCCTTCCCTCCCTCACCATCTCCAATCAGCTCAAAGCAGAACAAATTGCCCATGATCCCGAAGTTGTGCGGAATTATGAGAACGATCCCCTGAATCATGACCGCATTTCGCTGAAGATGTTTCATGAGATTTATCAGGCGGGTTACCATGCGCTGCGAAATGTGTACAAGATCAACTATCCCTTTCTCATCATGCATGGGACAAACGACACCATAACCTCCCCCAAAGCCAGCGAAGATTATGTGTTAAATACCAGCAGAAGAACACATCTCAAGCTTTGGCCAAACCAGTTCCATGAATTGCACAACGAATTTATCAAAGAAGAGGTGCATTCCTATATTATCAAATGGCTCGAAGAACATAAAATCTAAGTACTATGTCAGTCTTCCGCACAAAAATTGAAATTCAGCCTTCCCGGGTTCGGATCTCTCATAAAAGCAACATCCTTTTTACTGGCTCGTGTTTTACCGATAATGTCGGGCAGAAACTCAGCGAGCTGCTTTTCCCCGTGAGGGTAAACCCTTTTGGAGTAGTTTATAATCCGCTCAGCGTACTTAACGGTCTTGGAGTCCTTCTTGATGGACAGAATTACACAGAAGAAGACCTTGAATACCACAATGAGCTTTGGTTCTCATGGGATCATCACAGCAGCTTTTCAGATACCAATAAAGAGGAGTGTCTCAATCGGATTAATCAGGAAGTAAAGGCGTCTGCAAAACATCTGAAAAAGGCAGATGTGCTTTTGATTACTTTTGGAACTGCCTGGGTGTACCGGCTCAGGAAAAATGGTGAGGTGGTTTCCAACTGCCATAAATTGCCAGAGAAAGAATTTGAAAGGATACTCCTAAGTCCGGAGGATATTGTAAAATCCTGGAGTGCTTTCCTTCCTGAAATCCTCCGAAAAAACAAGGATCTGAAAATCATCTTTACGGTAAGTCCGGTGCGGCACTGGAAAGACGGGGCTCATGGCAACCAGCTCAGCAAATCGGCCCTGCTGCTTGCGATTAACGAACTCTGTCGGGCATTTCCCGAGAATACGGAATATTTTCCCGCATACGAGATTCTTTTGGATGACCTTCGCGATTACCGCTTTTATGCCGATGATCTGCTCCATCCCAACAGCCAGGCGATAAATTACATTTGGAGCTTGTTTGAAAAGGCCTATTTTGAAAAGGATACATTGGAAATCAACAAAGAGCTGGGGAAACTGATTCAGGCAAAAAATCACCGGGTTTATAACGAAGACACCGAGGCCCACAGGAAATTCAAGAAAAAGCTCTTAGAACAGATCCTTCAAATGGCAAAAAAATATCCTTTTCTGGAAATGAAAGGTTTTCAAGGGTAAAGCCCACGGTTTTTGTTTAACTTTTTTTGCAAATTATTCCACAATAATTGAACAAAAGCCTCAACCTTTCTGTTTAAGGCAAATACCTGAACACCAAGAATTGCAAAAATATCACATATGAAACTTTTACTAAACAGAATTCTAGTAACTCTGGTCCTAATTGGATTCCCATCAATAATTCTTGCACAGGATAAAGGAGTTCTGGAAGGAAGAATATTCAACTCAAAAAACAATCAGCCGCTGGAATTTGCAACCATTGCAATTTTCGGAACCAACATAGGCTCAATCAGTGATCTTAACGGTAAGTTTCTTTTTACCGGCCTAAAGCCAGG
>CAMAZH010000170.1 GCA_945863035.1 Chitinophaga pinensis
CACTCCAAACTCTAGGCACTTTATATGAACAAAACAACCCTCACCCTCCTCGTCCTCCTCACCCTGGCAATCATCCTTGCCCTGGTTATCTTCGATTTTATGGGCGATCGTCCTGATAAGCGCGGGGAAAATCCATACGAGTATAATGTGGATCAGTTTAAGGTTGTGGATCCAGGTCTTGTTCATTACCGGGAAACAAAAAATATTCCTCTTGGAGACAGGGTTCCGGGTGGAATTGATGTTTTTGATGAGGAAATATTCCTTACAGGTCTGAACTTCGTCCTTGTAATCCACCCCGACGGGCTGCAGAAGTCCTCCTTTCTTATCGATGGAAAAGGCGAATGCATCAAAGCAACAGAAAAAAATATCATTGTGGGATTAAAAACAGCGGTTATGGTTTACGACCATTCCGGTACGTTAATTAGTTCGTGGGATATAGAGAATGGGCGGACCATTGTTACTTCGATTGCTGTGAAAGACGACATGCTTTTCGTTGCGGATGCCGGAAATCGAAGAGTGCTGAGGTATAACCTGATGGGAGAGTTGCAGGCTGAATTCGAGGGGAAAAGAGAAGGTAACGCCGGACATGGCTTTATCGTTCCCAGTGCGAATTTTGAGGTGGTGGTAAACAGTTTTGGAGAACTCTGGATCACCAATCCGGGAGAACATGCCATTGAGAATTACACCGATAACGGCCTGATCAGAGGATATTGGGCAAAAAGTTCCATGGAAATCGAGGGTTTTACAGGATGTTGCAATCCGGCTGAAATCGCTGTATTGGAAGATGGCTCTTTTGTTACCGGTGAAAAGGGATTGGTACGGATAAAAGTCTACAACGCTTCAGGTGAGCTGATTTCGGTTGTGGCTCCTCCTGAAAAATTTAATGAGGAAGGTCATGCACCGGAAGTGGCTGTAGGTAAGAATGGCGAGATATACGCCCTTGATTTTGACAGGAATCTGATTCGGTTATTTGAAAAGAAATAATAGTTAAAAGATGAAAAGAAGCGAATTTGTAAGAACCTTTTTCAGAGTATCGCTGCTTATAGCGATGGCCTTGCTGGTTGGTTTTTTTGCAGCCGGCAAAAAAATTGGCGCAAACGCCGAATGCAACGGGAGAGCACAATGCAAGTCGTGCGGTAAACTGAATAAATGCTCGCTTCCGGAAGCCACCAAACACAAAAACAATGGCTGAAGATAAAATCATAAAGCGCAGGGAGTTTATCCATACCGGTGTAAGGTTTGCACTTGGGATATCACTTGCCGGAATAGGGGTAGCCGCTGCAAGAAAAACAACCGCCGAAAAATGGGTTTGGCAGATCGATCCTGCAAAATGCACCCAATGCGGCAGGTGTGCAACAGATTGTGTGAAAAGCCCTTCAGCAGTGAAATGCATACATGCCTATGAGGTCTGCGGATACTGCGATCTGTGCGGGGGATACTTTAAACCCGGCGTGAAAAAAATGGAGACAGGCGGGGAGAACCATCTTTGCCCGACGGCTGCCATCCAGCGAAAGTTTATCGAGGAGCCGTATTTCGAATATGTCATCATCGAAGAACTTTGCATCGGCTGCGCCAAATGTGTGAAAGGATGCTCCTCCTTCGGCAACGGCTCGCTGCATCTGCAGATCCGACACAACCTGTGCGACAATTGCAACGAATGTGCTATTGCGCGCGTTTGCCCATCGGATGCCATTAGCAGGGTGCCGGCAAGTCAGCCGTACATTATCAAAGGCGATTTTCACGGGGGAACAAAGGCATAGCATATGAAAAACATCGGTCATAAAATCGTCTTTCTAAGCTTTTTCGTTCTGATACTGGTTCAGGCAAATGCCCAACGCTTCCCTAAGCCGGAATTCGAAAGCGGCTATGAGCAACCCAGTCCTACTACCCCCGAGCCGCGCTCCAACGCTCTCGAATACCTCGACGTTCTGATTCTTTTTGCCTCGCTCTCCCTGGCATCATGGCTGGTAATCAAGCGACGTTCAAGGCGCGGGGTTCTCTGGCTATCGATTTTCACCCTGCTCTACTTCGGTTTTTACCGCGAGGGATGCATCTGCTCGGTCGGATCCATTCAAAATATCACACTTGCTTTGTTCGACCCGGTCTACAAAATCTCCATAACGGTATTGATATTTTTTCTCTTGCCCCTGGTTTTCGCCTTGTTTTTTGGAAGGACATTCTGTGCGGGGGCTTGCCCTTTGGGCGCAATTCAGGATATACTTGTTTTCCGGCCTGTCTCCATCCCGGTTTGGGTAAGGAAAGCCTTGGGTTTTATTCCCTATCTCTATCTGGGATTGGCTGTGCTGTACGCTGCAACAGGAACCGACTTTATTATCTGCCGTTACGATCCATTCGTAGGATTCTTCAGGATGGACGGACCCTATACTATGATCATCATTGGTATTGCTCTTCTTTTATTGGGATTGTTTTTTGCACGTCCCTACTGCAGGGTCTTTTGCCCCTACGGCGTCCTCCTGAACTGGATGTCGAGGTTTTCGAAATACCACATGACAATTACCCCGGCAGAGTGCATTTCCTGCAAATTATGCGAGCCATCATGCCCTTTTGATGCCATAGAAATTCCTGTGAGCGAGAAAGTCCGCACCCAAAAAGTTCTGAGACAAAACCTGAAAAGGTTCAGCTTATACGCCCTCCTCATCCCGGTTTGGATGTTCATTGGCGGTTATGCTGTTTCCAGCTCCCACGTTCTCCTGTCCAAGGCCCACCAGGACGTCTATCTTTCCGAATTGCTCATTGCCCATCCTGAACTCAAATCCGACACAAAAAATCTTGATATAAAAGCCTTTCTCGAATCCGGAAAAACCTTCGACGAGCTCGTAGCAAACGCTTCGCTGATCCGGGCCAAATTCAAATCCGGAGGTTGGTTTCTGGGCGGTTTTCTGGGACTCGTAATCGGTATAATGATCATGAACCAATTTGTTTTCAGAACCAAAACCATTTATGAACCCCATAAAGGCGACTGCTTCAGCTGCGGCCGCTGCATGGATTATTGTCCTGTCGTTAAATTGAAATAATTATGAATCAGGAAACAAAACTAAAACTCCTAAAACAGATAATACTTATCTCTGCTGCATTCTGCATCCTGGTTGCCTTTCTTCTGATCGTGAATTTCTGGCAGATGAAGAAAAGCAATCCCCTGGAAAGCCAAACCATCGAGGCTTTGGTTCAACGGCTCGCGGTCGATGACAACAACGAGGAGCTGAGGAAGGAAATCCGGAGTTTTGACCTGTTGGCAAGAAAGGCCTACTTCACTTCTGCCTGGCAGGTAAAAACCGGTGCCTATTTGCTCTTTTTCGGGGGAGTTGTACTGGCCCTGGCTCTTAAAATCCGAACCGATATCCAGCGAAAAATCGAGCCGCCCGAAACCATCACCGATGATCCGATGATGAACAAGTTTGTTTCACACCGCTGGCTGCTGGTAACGGGGGGATTGGTTTTCACCCTCGCATTGCTTTCAGCCTTTCTAAGCAACGATTACCTGAAAAGCTATGATCCGGGACAATTCGTCGACACTGAAACCAGCAGCCAGACAGAAACCATTGAAGTGATCCCGATTGTTGAAAGTGTTGCTACCGAAAAAGGCGACTCGGCTATACTTTCAAACGCTGTTGAGCCAGTTCCTCAAGCAGTTGCAGAGACTGGTGGTGCACCCGATACTCCAAAAACTGTCGTTAAGCTTGCCAAGGCCGAAGATTTTAAGAAAAATCAAAGCACATTCAGAGGCTTTTTAGGACAGGGAATCTCATTTCATAAAAATATTCCTACCAACTGGGACGGATCCTCCGGAACAAATGTAAAATGGAAGATTTCTTTGAGCAAACCGGGATACAACACCCCGGTTATCTGGGGTGATAAGCTCTTCATTGCCGGGGCCGATAAGACCTCCAGAGTGGTGAGTTGCTACAACCGACACACAGGAAAACTTCTGTGGGAGAAAGAAGCCGACAACATTCCCGGTTCGCCCGCTACTCCCCCGAAAACAACCGACGATACAGGTCTGGCTGCTCCAACCATGACGGTGGACGGGAATTGCGTATATGCTCTTTTTGGCACGGGGGATCTCATCGCTTTCGACCTGGATGGAAACCGCATCTGGGCCAAAAACCTGGGAGTTCCCGCCAACCATTACGGGCATTCGTCCTCACTGATTACCTGGAACGGGAAAATCGTCGTTCAATACGATACTGCCAAAGGGGGAAGGATGATTGCTATCAATACCGCAAATGGTGATTTCATTTGGGATATCCCCCGGGCTAATAAGGTTTCCTGGTCATCCCCAACACTTCTTGAAAGCAAAGGGAAAATGCTTATTATAACTTCAGCAGACCCGAATGTTATTGCCAACGATCTCGAAACCGGGGCAGAAGTGTGGAAGTCCCCAGTGATGTCGGGTGAAGTAGCTCCTTCCCCCGGAGTATTTAACAATATTATTTTTGTTTCGAACGAGTATGCAAAAACGGTTGCCCTCGATGCGGAGAACGGAGGAAAAGTTATATGGGAAACCGATGAGTATCTTTCGGAAGTAGCCAGCCCGGTTGCCATCAACGGCCTTCTCTTCCTCGCAACAAGCTATGGGGTGCTGGTTTGTTACGATGCAATGACCGGCGAGAATGTCTGGGAAAAGGAATTCAGCAGCGGATTCTATTCATCTCCAATGATTGCCGAAAATAAGGTTTACATTATCGATATGTCCGGGGTAATGCATATTATCAAAGCCGACAGAACAGGAACCATTGTTAAGGAACCGGAACTGGGTGAAGCTGCATTCGCCCTACCTGTTTTTGCCGATGGGAAGATTTATCTCCGGGGAAAATCGAGTTTGTATTGCATAGGGGAGTGAGAGATTTGGTGTGCCGGCGGTCGAAGTATAGAACTATGCTTTGAAATGGCTTAATAAATTTTAAAGAATGAAGAACATTGTTTCTGCATAAATAATGACAGTTGACCTAAAACATATAGACAGCCTCCTGGAATCCCTCGGAAAAGAGAAGAATGCCATAATCCCTATTCTGCAGGCCATTCAGTCGAGCTACAATTATCTTCCCGAGGAAGCGCTGAAAAGGGTGTGCGAAATGACCAACATTACGCCCGCACAGATCGTGAGCGTTGCCAGTTTTTATTCGCAGTTCAGGTTTAAGCCGGCTGGCGAGCACATTATCAAAGTATGTGTTGGAACCGCTTGTCACGTGAAGGGCGCCGAGCAGGTTTACGATGCTTTAAAGCGGGAGTTTGACCTTAAAGAAGGAGAAGATACCAGCGCCTCGGGTAAATACACCATAGAAAAAGTAAATTGTTTGGGTTGCTGCACTCTGGCCCCGGTGGTGCAAATCGACGAGATTACCTACGGTCATGTCAGCTCTGGAAAGGTAGGGGAGGTCATTGGCGATTTTGAAAAGCTTAAAGATACCAAGAAAGGCAAAAGGTTTAGAAAACCGAGCGGTGAGGAGATACAGGGGGAAATCCGTATTGGCCTTGGTTCATGCTGTGTTGCCAGCGGAAGCAATGAGATTCGCGATGCCGTTAAGGAAACAATCGAAAACAAAGGTCTGAACGTTAAGCTAAAACATGTAGGATGCGTGGGAATGTGCCACCAGGTTCCTCTTCTCGAGGTGGTTCCTCTGAATGGCGAAACGATTCTTTATTCCAAAGTCAAAGCCGTTGATGTGGACCAGATCCTTGAAAAGCACTTTCAGCCGGCAGGTTTCTTCAAACGCATTGAAAACAAATTCCTGGGCCTTGTTGAGAATGTGGTTGACGATGGTCGCTGGTCGGGCGTGGAACGATACTCCCTCGATATAAGAGAAAACCACGTTTCCTCTTTTCTGGGGAGGCAAAAACCGATTGCCACAGAATTTCGGGGGATTATAAACCCGGTTGACATTCAGGAGTACATCTCTAGAGCCGGCTTTGCCGCACTGAAAAAATGCCTGCTGGAAAAGGATCCGGAATGGATCATTGACGAGATAATAGAAAGCGGTATCCGCGGTCGTGGGGGTGGTGGTTTTCCTACCGGGAAAAAATGGAAAATGGTCTCGGAGCAGAAGTCAGATGTCAAATATGTGATTTGCAACGGGGATGAAGGTGATCCGGGGGCTTTTATGGACCGGATGCTGCTTGAATCCTATCCTTACCGTGTTATTGAAGGTGTTATAATGGCTGCCTTTGCAACCAAATGCAATGAGGGAATTTTCTACATCCGGGCCGAATATCCCCTTGCCGTGAAACGTATTCAGGAAGCCCTTGAAATATGTTATAAAGAGGGATACCTGGGAAAAAATATCCTGGGAAGCGGTTTCGATTTTGAGCTTTCGATTTTTCAGGGAGCCGGCGCTTTTGTGTGCGGTGAAGAAACAGCATTGATCGGTTCCATCGAAGGCAACCGCGGATTCCCGCATATCCGACCTCCCTTTCCTGCTGTGGAAGGCTTGTGGGGCAAACCAACTCTCGTGAACAACACGGAAACATTTGCGCAGATCGGTTACATCATCCGGCATGGGGCAAAGGCATTCAACTCCATAGGTACCGAAAAATCAACCGGCTCAAAGGTTTTTGCCCTGGCAGGGAAAGTCAGCAGGGGCGGACTTATCGAAGTTCCCATGGGAATGACAATCAGGGAAGTCGTGGAGGAAATCGGCGGAGGGGTAGCTAACAACCGCAAATTCAAAGCCGTGCAGATTGGCGGTCCTTCGGGTGGTTGCATCCCTGCTCACATGTCGGATATCTCCATCGACTTCGAATCACTTATCGAAGCAGGTGCCATGATGGGTTCAGGGGGAATGGTTGTGCTCGACGATACCGATTGCATGGTCGATATTGCCCGTTATTTCCTCTCATTTACCCAGAATGAGTCATGCGGGAAATGTACATTCTGCAGAATAGGAACAAAAAGAATGCACGAGATTCTTATCAAAATCACTTCCGGAAAAGGAGTCGAAAAAGACCTGGAGGAACTTGAGAATCTTGCCAACTGGACCAAAAAGGGAAGTCTCTGCGGACTTGGGAAAACAGCACCAAACCCGGTACTTTCAACGCTTAAGTTTTTCAGGGAAGAATATGAGGCACATATTAAAGGAAACTGTCCTTCAGGCAAATGCAAGGACATGATCCGTTATGAAATCACCGATGATTGTATCGGTTGTACCCTCTGTGTTCAGGATTGCCCGACGAATGCCATTCCCTTTAAACCACATGAGAAGCATGAAATCATTCAGGATTTGTGCATCAAATGCGACGGATG
>CAMAZH010000171.1 GCA_945863035.1 Chitinophaga pinensis
GGATCAAGTATTTTATCGGTGTACGGGTCACCGATTTTCAGGCTCCCGTCAACCAGATACTGGTAGGCATATTCTTTTCCGGGGATGAGGTTGTCGATCTGCACCCAATAGCGTTGTGTATCGGGGGTGCGCTTCATATAGGTGGAGGCGTTAGCGGTCCAGTTGGAAAAATCCCCCAGAACAAAAACATATGATTTTGAAGGGGCATACAGACATAGTATTGCTGAGGTTTCGGAGATGTAGTTAACACCATCTTTTATTCCAGCCGGCAAGGACTGAATAGTTGGGGTTGGGCGAACAAAGTAAAAGAAGGTGTCGGAGGCTGTTTCTGTGGTCGAAAAGGCTTTAACCACGACTTGGTTTTCACCAACGGCATCTGCTGCAAAAGTATGACTTAGGGTTTGCGAAGAGTTGGTTCCCTTAATAAAAGTACCGTTTTTGTAAAGTGCAATGCTGTCGGAGGAGCTTGCATTTGCGGTAACCGGCACAGATGCATTAAGCTCAACAATGCCGCTGCGGGCTTCAGGAATGGAAAAATTGATATTAAGTCCCTCGGCATAAACATTCACGAACAAGTCGGCTGTTTGTTTAATTGGAGGTTCGGCACTTCTGACAACCAGTGCAATTTTTTGAATTGTTTTGGAAAGGCTGACATTGTAGAATGTATAAATATCCGGGCTAATGGTCAGCTTATAGGTAAAGGAGCCGGTATATTCGAGTTTGGGTTGGGAGGCGTTCACACCCCAGGAGCCGATGACGTTTTGCCACTGGGTATTGTCGCTAAGGATCAGTCCGGTATGGAGATACAGGTCTCCCGTATAATTTTTCAGGCTTCCCGTTTCGAGGTCGGAATGGAAATATAGGGTTACCGGCTTATTTGCGACGGGGATAAGCGGGTCGGTGGTAATGACCTGGGCATAGAGTAAAGCGGGGAGGAAAATGCTTAAAAGAAAGGAGATTCCGGTGAATATTTTTCGCATAGGAATTTACGTTAAAATCGTTTAAAAACAGTAACCGCAAAGTTCGCTGAGGAGTGTAAAAAGTTCGCAATGAAATAGTTATTACTTAAAACAACCTTACGAACCTTGAGTCTTCTCAGCCTACTTTGCGGTTAAAGCTTTACTTAAAATCTACCTGGGCAGAAATTAAATAATTATTGAATAGTACCTGTACCAGCTTTAAAGTTGAGGCTGATAGTAGCTGCACCAGCTGCAACAGGAACTGCTGCCTGATCACCACCTGTTCCACGGAATTCAATATTACCACCGATAATATTGAATTCATGCTGCCACCAGTCGTAATGCCATTTGTGCCAAGCATTCATTCTCAGATTGCCGGCAACGAGGTCTTTAGTGATTGTTAAAACTTCGTTGGCATTGTCAACAGTGAATTTATTCGCAGGAAGGGCTGAATCCCATGATCCGGCTGCATCCCCAATAAGATAAACTTCAGCTTCAGCAACAGAAATTGAGTCTCTTTCAAGGTCAACCCAGATCATATAATAACCTGAAGTTGCTGGAGGCATGATATTGTTTGATCCTTTTAAATAATCTTTAACGCCGGGGTTTGAGTTGTCAGCAACACCGAAGTCTCCAACCCACTCTTTTCCAGGAGCGAATTTAATACCAGGGTCAGCAGCAGCAGCATCGATCCAAACGATTTTCCAGAATGCATTCGGGTGTGAATGAACAGGAATCATAGGAAGGTCAATGGTTGCCCAATCCCAACCACCAACTGATGCACCAATCATATAAAGTGCTTCAGGATATTCAGGAAGGGGTTCAGCTTCGCCGGTTTTAACCATTGTAACTGAAGTACCTACGCCCAATTCCCATGTCATGGTGAATTTGTAAACGGCATATTCGGCGTTCGCGATGTTTCCACCACCAGCAACTAAAGCGTTTAATGCACCGCCGAAATTGGAGTTAACCTTAACACCCAATTTACCTCCACCAAGATCCAGTTCGGTATCGAGAATAACTTTCCAACCATCTGAATAGCGGAATTTGAATTCGTTTTCAAGCATGGTAACATTTTCAACCACAAATTCCATTTTGCTTGTGTTGAAAGTAGCAGCCATTGGGGTGCTGTTGCTCCATCCACCGGGAGTTGCTCCACCAATAAGTCCCCAAACTACTCTGGCGATTGCCACTTTTTTCAGTTCGGTGTCAACCATAATGTGGTACAAACCATCTTCAGGAACTGTGAAATTGGTAGTAGATTCTTCATATCCACCTTTCCACAGGCCTTCTTTAGGTTCTTCAACATCAAGGTTAGCTTCTGCAACTTCAGCGAAGTCGGCAGCAGGTCCGTAAGATTTCTTGGCAGAACCGGCAACTTCGTACAGGCTAAAGCCGTTGGAAGCTTCGAGAGCCATATAGATTTCCACAAGTGCAGATCTGTCTTCCTGTAAAACTTCGTTTTTGGTGACAGCCATTCTCACTTTAGTATCCAGATCGGCTAATGTAGCCGTTGCTGTTTTGATATACATACCATCGAGCACAATGGGCTCATTAGGTTCGTCCTCATCGTCGTTGCAGGCAACAAGTGCAATGCTTGCCACTAATGCCATAAATGCAAATTTCAGAGTTGATTTTAAAAAATTGACTTTCATTGGTTTTTGGTTTTTGTTAATAAAAATTGCTCTAATAATTACGGTTATTGTGAATCTGACAATAGATTTTCGTTAGCATCTGAAGCCCATTTCGGGATTGGGAAGGTTTCCCTGCTGGCATCCGAAGGTAGTTTTTCCCACCAGGCTTTTCCGAATTCGCCAAAGCGGATAAGGTCTTGTCGGCGATGTCCTTCCATAAACAATTCGCGGCCCCTTTCGGCAAGCAGGAAATCAAGGTCTGCTCCGGCTTGTTTTGAAACTTCGGCTCTTTCGCGAATAGGATCAATCCATTCATCGCCGGCTCCGGCACCCTTAAGTCGGATTTCCGCCTCGGCTTTCATAAGATAAATGTCTGTAATACGAAAAACAACGAAATCGTTACTTAGGTTTTCAATAGATCCCTTTTTAACAACATATTTGAAAGGACGAACCCCTGACATTCTGATTTGAGCGGTAGTAAAAGTTGCATCCATCTTTAGGGCAGGAATAACAGGTGAAAAGAAAAGGGGAACTGCTGCAACAGCATCAAGAATTACTGCACCCTTGGAGTCTTTCTGTGCACCCGCAAGAAAGAACTTTTCTTTTCTTATATCGCCATCCTCATACGAATTATAATGGCTTTCGAGAGCAGCAAAGCCATTCCAAGGGCCAACCGGCATGTCGAAGGTCAGGTTGCTCTGATAGTGCAGCGAACGCATATGAATTCTAAATCCCTTGAACTCATTTTCATCATAAGGTATCGAGAAGATAATTTCGGAGTTGGTTTCATTATTGGTAATAAAAGGTCCTTGCGGGTCGGGATCCAAAGTATAAAACCCGGTACTTATAACGCTGTCGCAGTAAGCACCGGCCTTCTCCCATTGCGGGGTTCCGGTATAAACTTCAGCATTAAGATAAAGTTTTGCTAAAAGGCTATAAGCCAGTGAACGGGTTGCCAGATACTTTTTATCAACATTCTGCAACTTGGGCAAGGAGGCTTCAAGAGTGTTCACCAAACTATCCCATATAGCTTCGCGGTGGTTCCGGTAAGGTTTTTCAGGAACATCGATTGTAGTGGACAGATAGGGGACATCACCAAAGTTGTCGATAAGCAGGTAATAATACATCGACCTTAAAACATCGAGTTCAGCAATTTTCTTGAGAATATCCTCGCTCGGGGGCAGGGCTTTTAAGAAGTCGGACTTTATGTTACAGGTTGTGGTTGCTTCATAAAGTTTGCCCCACATGTTATTAACCCCCTCCACGTCGTTGCTCCAGGTATGTTCATGCATTACCCGCCATTTGCCACCGTCATCCCAATCGGCATCACGGGTAGGTGCGCATAATTCATCAGATGTGATTTCCTGTGCAAGATACCACCAGCCCTCATCATCAACAAGTGGCTTGAATGCCGCATAGCCAGGTACAGCAAGCGTTGCAAGCTGTAAATCGTTTTCCGGATACAAATCAGCTGGTATTTTATCGTACAAATCCTCTGTGAGATCTGTACAGCCTATACCGGCCATCAGTAAAAAGGAAAATATATATATTACTTTCTTCATAGCTCTAAAATTTTAAAAACTTGCGTTAATTCCAAAGGTAATAGACCGGGTCTTTGGGTATGTGTTGTACTGGTCAATACCAAAATTTAAACCGTCGATACTTGTTTCCGGATCAATGCCGGAGTAATTGGTAAGTACAAACAGGTTATTGGCAGCAACCGAAAATTTAAGGTCTGAAAGCCAATTAATCCCGCTGGCATTAACCGAATACGACAATGCCAGATAATCAAGTCTCAGGAATGATGCGCTTTCCACATAAAGATCCGACTCCTGGGCTGGACTTGTGCGATCTTGGTTGTACCAGTCAATAGCATCCGGAAGTTTATTTAAACTCGGAAAGTCACCCGGATAATCAAACAACATCCTGGTTGCATTATATACCTCGTTTCCAAGCATTGCCCTGAAAGAAAAGTCAAGGTTCCAACGCTTGTAGAAAGTCAGGTAGTTCGACCATCCCAACTCAACATCAGGAAGCGCGGTACCCACAATCTCTCTTTGTGCATCTGCAAGAATATCGGTGTAGCCTCCGGTTTTGGAACGATATGTCATCTTTCCGCCAACCATTCCTGTATAAACCGGAAGGTAAAATGAACCAAGGCTTTCCCCGGCCATGATACCCAACACCCAGGAACCGGTAAGACCTCGACCAGAAATATATCCTTCTTTCCTTACATCCCCTTCTGGAACACGACCCCCTAAGTCAAGCATTTTTTGTTGATTATGTGATGCATTGAGATTGGTTTTCCATTTGAAATTTGAATGGTCAACAGCAAAAACCTGCAGCAGCAATTCAACACCCTTATTTTCCATGCTTCCGGCATTGCCCCATTTAATCCTTGCAACATTGGGCGGAACAGGGACAATAAACTGACCCAAAAGGTCGCTTGTTTTTTTCTGGTAGAGCTCAAGTGAGCCACTAATACGATTGTTAACAAATCCGAAATCGAGGCCGAGATTTACCTCCTGGGTTTGCTCCCATTTAAGATCAGGGTTAGTATTCCATTCAGGAGGGAAATTAATAACCGTACTGCCCGATTCGGGATCAGTAGCTGTTCCTGATGCTACTATAATAGTCTTGCTTCTGTATTCTCCAATTTCCTGATTTCCAGACACACCGTAAGATGCTCTTAGTTTCAGAGCACTAATAAAATCGGCGCCCTCCATAAAGGCTTCCCGGTGGATTGTCCAACCTACTGCAGCAGTTGGAAACCATCCCCATTTATTGTTATCTCCGAATTTGGTGGAACCATCACGACGAATTGAAGCACTTGCATAATATTTACTTGCATAATTATATTGAGCCCTGCCAAAAAAACCAATGAGTCTTGACATGTTTCTGTAGGAAGAAGTGCCGTCCCTGTCGAGAAGCACAAGGGAACCTAAATTATCCGCACCCATGAAATCGGAGTTCGCATTTAAAGCAGTAACTCCGAAACCATCGCTATTTGTCTCTTGCCAGGAATGCCCTGCTACCAGATTTAAATTATGTTCAGTGCCATAAACCTTGCTGTAAGAAAGATACGACTCCATCAATTTCTTGGTCTTGTTGTCATACGATCTTTTTGCTTTGCCGCTTGTGGTTGATGCCCATGATTCACGAGGCTCGAAGATCTGATTTTCATGATCATCACGGGTATAACCTAAGTTAACAGTTCCTACTAATCCCTTAAAAATTGTAAGATCCGCTTTCATGCTCCCATAAAACCTTTTTGCATCACGTACGTTTTGCACTTCGCTAATGGTAGCAAGAGGATTAACATAGTTAAATTCCCTCTTTATCTGGTAAAAACTCCCGTCAGCATTGTAGATAGGATCGGTTGGGTTCCTTGAGTATGCCTGATAAAGTATGTCTTTTAGTCCATATCCGTTATAGTCTTCATAATCGTTCTTTTCAAAAGTTCCTGAAATACTGGAGGATAAGATCAGCTTATCGTTCAGTGCTTTTTGGGTAAGATTGATTTTACCTATACTTCTTTCTTTCTCGGTACCTTCAAGTATTCCCGTCCATTTAGACTGTGTTCCGGAAACATAATAACTGGTTTTATCGCTACCACCGGAGTAATTTAAGTTGTAGGAAGTGGAAAGTCCGGTTCTGAAAACGGCATCCTGCCAATCTGTGTCGGCTCCACCATCCACGAATACCAATCCGTTATCGGCCGCAAATTGGCGAACCTCATCAGCTGAAAGAAGGTCAAGTCTGTTTGCTGCATTTTCCGCAGAAACTTTAACATTCAATTGCAGGACATTCTTTTCTGAAACCCCCGATTTTGTGGTAATAAGAATAACCCCGTTCGAACCTTGTGAACCATAGATGGCGGTTGATGCTGCATCTTTAAGAACGTTGAAGGTTGCAATATCTTCGGGGGAAATGGTGGTAGGATCAACTCCTGGAACACCATCAACCACATATAACGGTTGTGTATTTGAATCGAACCCGGAGGCTCCGCGGATCTTAACAGCATACCCTGCGTTCGGGTCACCTCCTTTTTTGGTAATCATAACACCGGCGATCTGACCCTGTATTGCCTGCAAGGGATCGGTAAGAGCACCCCCTGTCATTTCTTCAGCCGATATCTGGGCCACGGCTCCGGTTTTATCACTTTTTTTCTGCGTACCATAACCAATTACCATTACCTCATCCAGCGCAAGAGTTTCCTCGCTGAGGGCGATATCTAAAATAAGGTTTTCCCCAACCGCTACCTCTCTGGTCGTGTAACCGATAAAAGAGAAAATTAATGTCTGATCAGCAGATGCTTTGATTGAATAAGTTCCGTCAATGTCTGTTACTGTACCCTGCGTAGTTCCTTTAACAATTATTGTAACTCCTGGCAGTGCATAACCGGAAGCTTCGTCAGAAACGAGACCGGTAATAGTGTTAACCTGTCCAAAAAGTTGAAAGGGTAAGAACATCAGAAACAAAAGGAACGTTTTCCACAATGGGCAAATACGTTGCTTCATTTTTTTAGGTTTTGTTTAGTTAATACTTAGCGATT
>CAMAZH010000172.1 GCA_945863035.1 Chitinophaga pinensis
CAAATGCAACCGTCAACTCGCTCGATTTTGACCCACCATCAGACAATAATTATGGAAACGCTGCCGGAACAGCCAATCCTTATGCCGACAATTTGCCTGCGCGCACGAACAATTGGGATACCTATGGTTCGGCAGCCATGAATACGCTCGTAGATATAAGCAATCATCCCATATCAGATTTATTGCCTAGTGGTATTGCAAGCCCCATAAGTGTGTTAAAAGCAATAGACAAAGTTGCCGACAAAGAATATGGAGGCGCACTTTGGCAGTTTGTTCCTTTCAATAATAGTTTGGAAGCCATCGGAAACTATATTATGGACGATGCTAAAAAATTCAATCCGGGAAATTCCTCTGGTTTAGGAATTATTCCTTTTGATAATAGACAAACTTCTACATGCGATTTATAAAAAACCTTGCAATATGAAATCAATAACAATTAGCTTTCTTCTTATCCTTGCTTGTCTTTTTGCATCTGCTCAATCTACCATTAGCTACACTTTCGATACGCAAGGTCGGATAAAAACAGAGATAATTCAGAGTAGCTATGAAACACTTTTCAATTACGACAAAGAGGGAAATATTGTATCAAAAATTATCACTATTAAAACCAATCTGGATAGGCCCATCCTATTAGACGATAATGAGTACAAAATATATCCAAACCCTACTCATTCGGATGTTACAATCGAAAATCTGACTAACAATAGCAAACTGGATATAACGGTGTGTGACATTTCGGGAAAAATTCTGGAGCAAAAATACGATCAGGAAAGTACAACGCAGTTTTCATTCAAGAAATATGGTAAAGGTATTTATTTTCTGATTTTGAAATCGGAGAATAAAACCATTGGTTATAAAATAATTAAAATTTAGTCTACGCCCTCACGTCCTCCTCAAATACGCCACCGCCGCCTGTACTGTAGGCATAATCAGCATATCATTAATGCAAACATGTGCAGGTCGTGTAACTGCAAATAATATCGCCTCAGCAATATCCTGGGCGAAAAGGGGAGTGAGTCCCTGATAAACTTTATCGGCCCGTTCTTTATCCCCCTTGAACCTGACAATGGAGAACTCCGTTTCAACCATCCCGGGCGCTATGTTGGTAACTTTGATATTGTCGTGCAAAAGATCAATTCTCATGCTCTTGCTCAGTGCATCAACAGCATGTTTGGTGGCGCAATACACGTTTCCGCTTTCGTACACTTCCTTGCCGGCAATGGATGCAATGTTTATAATATGACCGGTTTTTCTTTCAACCATCAGCGGACTCACCTCCCGCGTAACATAAAGCAACCCTTTGATATTGGTGTCAATCATACGCTCCCAGTCGTCGATTTCGCCCTTGTCGATATGATTCAGACCAACCGATAATCCGGCGTTATTCACCAGCACATCAATCTGTTTCCATTTTGTATCGAGGGAGGAAACCGCCTGCCTGACTTCAGAATGCTTTCTGACATCAAAGCAAAGCGATAGAACTTCGGCATTGGTTTCAGATAAAATCTTTGCCTTAAGTTTTTCAAGCAGCGTCGCACGCCTTCCGGTAATGATAATATTATAACCATTTTTTGCAAGAACCAAGGCCGTTGCTTCACCAATTCCAGCTGTAGCACCGGTTATGAGGGCTGTTTTGTTCATTTATTTTGTTCTGATTTGTTTGTTTTCAATACAAATATAATCCTTATTTTTACCCGAATTAAAAAAAAGCTCGAATTGATCAAACCTTATACCGACCAGCCCGGAAGCCGCAAAGAGCAGGTGCGGCAAATGTTTAATACCATTGCCGGGAAATACGACTTCCTGAACCATTTTCTTTCCCTGAATACCGATGTGAGGTGGCGACGAAAAGTGTCGGGAACGGTCCGGAAACTATCGGCATCCTCGCAAATCCCCCTAAACAAGCTAGAAATACTCGATGTGGCTACCGGAACCGGCGACATGGCCTTCGAGATGGCAAAGTTAAAGCCTGCATCTATTACCGGCGTTGATATAGCCGTTGAAATGCTTGCAATTGCCAGAAAAAAGGCCGAACAGAAGGGACTTGCATCGATCACCTTCCTATCGGGCGATTCGGAAGAACTGGATTTCCCGGAACTGAAATTCGATTTTGTAACCGTTGCCTTCGGGGTGCGGAATTACGAAAACCTCGAAAAGGGGATTTCGGAAATGCATCGGGTACTCAAACCCGGAGGACACCTTCTGATCCTCGAATTTTCTCAACCCTCGGGAATCATGGGATCCCTTTATAATGTTTATTCCAAAAGAATTCTGCCCTTGCTTGCCCGGATGTTTGCTGCTGATCCCAGAGCCTATCAATATTTGCCCGATTCAATATATGCTTTTCCCCACGGAGAAAAAATGAAAAAACTTTTACTTGAAGCTGGTTTTTCTAAATCCTATTATAAAAAAATGAGCGGTGGAATAGTAAGTTTGTATGTCTCTGGAAAGTGATTTTGTTAATTGAATTTGTTAAATTGTTGACTTGATAAGCTGGCTAAAATTTTCGATATTTGCATAAATATTTGACTTTATGCAACTTGAGAAGTACGAGCTAAAATCTGGTGAACAATTAACAGTATTTGAGTTTGTTAGTGTTGGCCCAAAAGGTCGGATTAGTAAACTTGTTCAATATTCACCAACTAACTACAGGGATTTATACAATGAACATAAAAAAGAAACCAGTTATTTTAATAGATAAATCACTGGATTTTTTCAATGATAAAGTGCTTTTCCCTGATAAATTAGCAAAAGCAAATGAAATGCTAAAAAAAGTTGGATTACCAAAAATGAACAAAGCACTTTAGTAAAAAAGCGATAAATCAAAGGAAGTATTGTTCAGGCTCATAACGTACCGGGTACTTTGTTTATCAGAATTACAAATTGTAATGCACATATATTGAAAATTGATTGGCTTTTCGAAATACCCACAGAAAAATAATTCATTTATACTATTTTTGTGCCCGATTCGTTATTAACCCAAACAACATTCTTTTGAAACGCACTATTCCCATTTTCATTCTGCTTCTGCTGCCAATCATACTTTCCGCTCAGGTTAAGAAACCATGGAATGATCCGGGATACGATGATAAGCTGATTCATTTTGGGTTTTCTGTAGGCGTTAATACCATGGACCTTGGAATCAAGAGAACTCTGAAATCTGATATTGCTGCAAATCCCGTTTTAATTCCGGATATCACAAAAATAAGCCCTGGCTTCCAGGTGCAGATTGTATCAAACCTAAGGCTTGGCGAAGATCTTGATCTCCGATTCCTGCCTGGTATTAGTTTTGGAGCAAGAACGATAAGTTTTTATGACAGAGATGATCAATCTTTTGTGGGTTCTGTTGATGTCGAATCAAGTTACCTTGATTTTCCCCTCGACCTGAAATACCGCACCCGAAGGCTGAATAATTACCGACCCTATATTCTGGGCGGTTTTAATTTCCGGTACGATATGGCAGCTAAGAAAGATGATGACATCAGGTTTAAGCCAGCCGATCTCTATTATGAGATGGGGGCGGGTATCGATTTTTATCTTCCGTACTTCAAACTTTCCACAGAGTTAAAAGTTGGGATTGGCCTGCTTGATATGCTGGTTCGCGACACCAACAGCAATCAGAACTATCTGGCCTCAATTGAAAAAATCAATGCCTACGTTATTGGTTTCTCGTTTCACTTCGAATAGCCGGCTTGCCTTCTCCTGAACTCAGCCATCACAATTCCTGCAGCCATCGCCACATTCAACGATTCCGAAATCTCTGTCTGGTTCACCGTTGAAGGGATTGTAATTTTGTGGCTAAGCGCTTTCTGCAGGTTTTCCGATATTCCTCTGGATTCGTTTCCCATAACAATCATGCCCTTCTGCGGCAAACCCACGGCATAGATATTATCTCCCCCGAGAAGAGTCCCGATTAGCGGAAACGAATCGAACATCCCAATTTCGCGCAGCAGGGCTGATGTTTCCATATAATAGACTCTAACCCTGCACAATGCACCCATGGTCGATTGCACCACTTTCGGATTGTAAACATCAACGCTTTCCTTTGTGCAGAAAATATGGTGAATGCCAAACCAGTCGGCCGTCCGCATGATGGTACCCAGATTGCCCGGATCGCGGATATCGTCGAGATACAAACTTAATCCCCCGGAAACCTCCTTGAAATCGGGCGTATACTCGGGGAGTTCGCAAACGAGGATGGCTTTGTTGGGAGTGGTAAGGGAGGATATCTTTGCCAGCACAGCCTCGCTTGCCTCCTGAACCTCTGGAATCCCCTGAAAAAGCTTTGAATTGTGAGCCTTTAAAAACTCAGGACTTGCAATAAGACATTGAATCCTGAAGATTCGGGAGGGAGATTTGAGAATATCGAGCACGATTTTTTCTCCCTCGGCAAGAAATTTGCTGTGAATTTCGCGGTATTTCTTGGTTCGGAGAGATGAATAAATTTTTATCTGATTCGCAGAGATCATGCTATTATTTTTTCGGGGGATTTGCAAAAATATGTATTACTTGGCTCACTTTAAGTATATTTACACTGAATTTAATAAATCTATTGCCTTGTCGGTAAAGAAAAGGATAATTAACATTGTTGCCCGCCCGCTGTTGCCGGTGTTTCTTGTGTTAGCCGGAATAATCAGTTCCTGTGGGAGCACCAAGTATGTTCCGGAAGACAAGTATCTGCTTAACAAATACCAGATCAAAACCGAAAGCAAGAAGGTAAACCAGGACGACCTGACGACCTATATAAAGCAAAAACCGAACAAAAAAATTCTTGGACTGAAATTCCATTTGTCGGTGTACAACCTCTCCCGCGAAAACAAAAACAACTGGTGGAATCGCTGGCTGCGAACTATTGGCGAGGAGCCTGTTATACTCGATGAATTTCAAACAACAAAAACAGCAGGTCAGCTCAAACTGTACCTTGTTAATAAAGGTTACTACAACGCAGTGGTTGAGGATACCATCCTGTTTAAGAAAAAGAAGGCAAAGATTATTTACGATCTTATGCTTCATGAGCCCTACCTGATTCACGATGTGAAATACAAATTCGAAGATCAGGGTCTGGAAGAATATATTTTGAACGACACAACTTCATGCCTTCTTAAACCAAATGACAATTTTGATGTCGATGTGCTCTCGGCGGAGCGAGAAAGGCTTGAAAAACTTCTCAAAAATAAAGGATTCTACAATTTTTCGAAGGAGTATATATTTTTTCAAGCGGATAGTTCCCAACGGAACCATAGGGTTGACGTAACCCTTGTTATAAAAAACTACAGGCAGGTAAATGCAGAAGGGAGTTTTCAGGAAATACCCCATCCCAAATACCAAATCGGAAGCGTATCCATTCTCACTGACTTCAACCCCCGCGAGGCGCTCACAAATGCTGAGTTGTATTTTTCGAAGCTCGATACAGTAATAATAGATAGCATAAGCATCTCTTATGAAGATAAGCAGAATGTAAAGCCCGGCGTGGTTTTAAGTTCCAATTTCATTCTTCCCGGGGAGTTTTACAATCTTAATAACATCAATCAGACCTATAGGAACCTGTCGTCGCTGCAACTTTTCAGACTGGTGACCATAGATTTTAAAGAAGCCCCCAACCAGGAGGAACTCGATGTGCGCCGACTCGATTGCAGCATACAGCTAACGCCTTTTATCCTGCAGTCGTATGCCATTGAGGTTGAAGGAACCAACTCTTCAGGAAATATCGGGGGAGGAGGGAACCTGATCTACCAGCATCGAAACCTTTTTAAGGGGGCAGAGAATTTTGACCTGCGCCTCAAAGGGGCAATTGAAACTATTAAGGAAAGCAGTTCAGGGGATTTTGGAAACATGATAGAGCTGGGAACCGAGGCAAACCTGAACATACCTAAGTTTCTTCTGCCGTTCCATACCGAACAGTTCATAAAAAAGTTCAATCCCAAAACAGCTCTTAAACTTGCCTATAATTACCAGCGCAGACCCGACTATACCCGCACAGTTGCAAATGCGTCCTTTGGCTATGTTTGGAGAGGGAATAAGTTTCTTACCCACACTATAAACCCGATTGAGTTAAACCTGGTGAAGATTCCCTATAAATCGCCCGAATTTATTGCCTGGCTCGAAGGACGTTATATTTTTTATTCCTATCAGCCTCATTTGGTTTCGGTTACAAACTACAGTATGGTTTATACCAACCAGAACATACAGAAAAATAAGGATTTCATATACTTCAAGCTGAATGCCGAGTCGGCCGGAAATATTCTGTATTCCCTGCATACTGTTGCCGGATCGGAGAAAACAGATGGTGTGTATGAACTCTTCAACACCGAGTTTGCCCAATATGTAAGAGGTGACATTGATTTCAGGCAGTATAACATTCTGAATCCCTATAACAGCATTGTATACAGGTTTTTCGCGGGAGCAGGCTTGCCTTATAACAATTCCACCGCACTTCCCTTTGAAAAGAAATATTTTTCCGGGGGAGCCAACAGCATACGTGCATGGCAGGTTAGAGATCTGGGCCCGGGTTCTTATAAAGAATTGACACGGATAACCTATAGCAACCAAACAGCCGATATAAAACTTGAGGCAAATATCGAGTACCGCTTCAAACTCTTCTGGTTACTCGAGGGTGCCTTTTTTGTCGACGCGGGGAATATCTGGGCTATCAATAAGAATGACGACCGTGAAGGGGCCCTTTTTGCGCTCAACAGGTTTTATAAGGAGATCGCGGTTGGAACCGGTTTTGGTACTCGCTTCGATTTCTCATTTTTCATTTTTCGCTTCGACCTTGGAGTGAAAACCCGCGATCCCGAATATCCTGAAGGTGAACGATGGGTGTTTGGCAACCGTAACCTGGGAAGGAAAGATTTTGTGCTTAATCTGGGGATCGGGTATCCGTTTTAGGAGGTTGGAGTTAGTGGAGTGCCTAGAGTGCCTGGAGTGCCTAGAGTGCCTAAAGTGCCTAGAATGCCTAGAGTGCCTAGAATGCCTGGAATGCCTAAAGTGCCTAGAGTGCCTAGAGTGCCTAGGGTGACTGGAGTGCCTGGAGTACTTGGAGGTAACTGCTGAAACTTTTAAAAATTTCCATCACCATTTTTGTGTTTTATCTCAAGACATATTCCTCCACTCTATAGCGGCATATAATTGAG
>CAMAZH010000173.1 GCA_945863035.1 Chitinophaga pinensis
TCCGCAGCCGTAAGCAATTTTATGTAATATGGGTAAATCGTATTTATTTTCTCGGGAGAGTCTGCATCTGACGCAACCATATCCTTATTGAGCAGTAAAACTTTATCCTTAAAGCCTTTGGAGCCGTTGTAATATTTCAATCCGCTCAATGAAATTAAGAAGCGATTCTTCTCAAGATTTTCAGCATGTTTCTGCATGAATTTGACAATTGACGGAAAGGCATATTGAAAACCGGCTTCATCCCCATCTGTATAGGAAAGAGGGATACTGCAGATTTCAGGCATTTCAGCCATGTCGTATGCGGGATCACCCAAAACCAGTGTCAGGTAGTTATAGCTTACTCCTCCCGGGTCTTTGTCCCACACACCTTTCATTAATACAAGGAAAGAATACTGCGAATCGTGTCTTCGACTTTCAAACTGCACCTGATCGATAAACTCAAATGAAGTTGTATTCCAATATTTCTCAACTGCTGCTTTTATATAATGGTTGTAAGAGCTTATCCCATTTTCAAGTACCACACAGGTCTTTGAGTTTTTATACATTCCAATCTGCTGCTTTGACGCAAGGATTGGAGCCCCAAAAACACCTAGGCTCAGAATGCTCAATGCAAAAATGGCCAGACAGAGTTTCTTTGTTGCATTTGCAAAACTTCTGTTTAAAACAAGGCTTATATCAAGATTTTTCATTGCGTTGATTTATAAAGTTTAAAAGCAATCCATTATATTTTTTCGAATTTGTCTTCTCTAAACCAGTACTGATAATATGAGGTAAAGAGAAGCCCCAAACTAAAAATTACTACTTGCAAAGGTGCAGCAGAAATCAGCCTAAGCTGTTACAAAACTCCCGAAATTAGTTACAACATTCACACATTTTAACTCAGTAAGCATTGAATGTGTGAATCTTGTAAGTCTTTAGAAAAGTTTTGTAACACTCATGTTGTCAGCGGGAAGTAATTTTGAAAATCACAATTGAAGGTTTCAACCTGCTTAATTAACACACTATAAGAAGGCGAATCTCAAGTGAATTTCCAGATAAACCAAATACATAAATTTATGAAAAATTTAAGAGTGAGTGCTGTCATGGTATTAACCTCAGTTATGCTTTTGTCAGGATGTGCATCCTGGAACAAGACACAAAAGGGAGCCGTTGTTGGAACTGCAACAGGGGGAGCTCTGGGTGCTGTTATTGGCCGGGCTTCGGGGAATACTGCTTTAGGAGCCATTATTGGAGCAACGGTGGGCGGAGCATCAGGTGCTGTTATTGGCAATAAGATGGACAAACAGGCAGAGGAAATCCGAAAAACCGTACCCGATGCCAAGGTAGAGCGGGTTGGAGAAGGAATTGTAGTAGAGTTCAGCAGTAATGTATTATTTGGATTCGATAAATCGGGACTTTCGGATGAGGCAAAAACAAACCTGAATAAACTCGTTACGGTTCTTGACAGCTACAGCGATACCGACATCGAAGTACAGGGGCACACCGATAGTAAAGGAAGTGAAGCATACAATATGAACCTTTCTGAACAAAGAGCAACTGCAGTCTCCAGCTATTTAAACTACAAAGGGATTAACAATAACCGCGTTAACATTAAAGGCTTTGGCGAGAATGCCCCCAAATACGATAATGACTCGGCTGATGGTCGGGCACAAAACCGCAGAGTAGAATTCCTTATTACCGCAAATGAAAAGATGAAGGCTGAGGCTCAACAGGAATCGTCAAATTAAATAAAGGTAGAAGGCTGATGAAAGGCAGAAGGTAGAAGGTAGAATTAGCGAAAGCTCCCCATTCTGAATTCTAAATTCTAAAATTCCGAATTCTAAAATTAAAAAACATGAAAACAAAAAATTTATTTCTCGCACTGTTACTAATGACATCCGGCTCTTTGTTACTTGCTCAGAGCCCTGAAAAAGGAGAGACTTCATTCGGGATCCTGGGTGGAGTGAATTTCCAGACTTTTAATGGTAAAGACGGTAATGGTGATAAACTCACCAACGATTTATTGGTAGGATATCACGCAGGAGTAAATATCGCAATACCTGTTGCTCCGGAATTCTTTTTCCAACCTGGAGTTCTCTTTTCCATAAAGGGAGCAAAAAATGAAGGAAGTTCTATAACTAGCACACACAAGCTTTCATACATTGAAGTCCCTTTAAATCTGGTTTACAAAGGCTTGCTGGGCAGTGGATATGTAATGGTTGGATTCGGACCCTATATTTCATATGGAATTAAAGGAAAGGTTACCTATGAAGGAGGCTCATTGAGTTATGAACCTGAAGTAGAGTTCAAGAATCTTGTGGATGTTACAGATTCAGAGCTTACAACTTACTACAAGGCAATGGACGCCGGCGGTAACATATTTGTAGGGTATGAAATGGCAGGAGGTTTGTTTTTTCAGCTAAATGCTCAAATGGGTATGTTGAATATTAAACCGGAGGATAACCGAATCATAAGCAATAACAACGTGGAGAAAAACACAGGTTTTGGGCTTTCTCTCGGATATCGGTTTTAGTGTTTTCAATACCTTATGAAGTTATTGTAATACGGGCCAGATTCTTTACACCTATAGTTCAGACATAATAAAATGGCAAAATTCAAACCGGTTACTAAGGTAAAAAGTTTCGCAACTGCGAATTCTCTGAAGCTAAGTGAGAAAGCTTTAGCAAAAACAGCTGCGGCGGGAAATTTTCTGACTGAGGTGGCTGATGTTTTTCTATTTATTCTACGAATTGGCAAGGAGACTTTTTCACGCGATTTTGAGTTTAAGGAGTTCTTCAGGCAATGCTTTCAGATCGGATATAAATCACTGCCCCTGATTTCAATCACAGGAGCCATTATGGGTATTGTTCTTACCATTCAATCCCGTCCGGTACTAGTCGATTTCGGCGCTGTTAGCATGCTTCCCGGAATGGTGGCGGTTTCACTTATCAGGGAGATGGGTCCTGTGATAACTGCCTTGATATGTGCAGGAAAAATCGGTTCCGGCATGGGTGCTGAACTTGGATCAATGAAAGTTACCGAGCAGATTGATGCAATGGAAGTATCGTCTACAAATCCCATTCGGTTTTTGGTTGTCACCAGAGTCTGGGCAGCAACACTTATGATTCCACTCTTAATACTGTACGCAGACGCATTAGGTATTTTGGGAAGCTGGGCAGGGGCCAATATTAAAGGTCAGGTTTCGTTTGTTCTGTTTTTTTCGCAGGCGTTCAGCTCGATAAGTTTTATTGACTTTCTGCCCGCTTTTATTAAATCGTTTTTCTTCGGTGCAGTAATCGGACTTGTAGGTTCCTATAAAGGATATAATGCTGGCCGTGGGACAGAGAGTGTAGGAGTTGCTGCCAATTCGGCCGTTGTTTTGGCGTCCCTGTTGGTAATAATCGTGGATATGATAGCTGTACAAATCACAGATATGATGATATAATGACAAATTCACTAATTGAACCAAAATCAAGTTCCTCCTCACAAACCAAAAACAGGATACCGGTTATTGAAATAAAAAACCTTGCGAAGTCATTTGGCTCGCAGGAAGTACTAAAATCGGTCTCCTTAAATCTTTTTGATGGGGAAAATCTGGTTGTCCTGGGAAAGTCTGGAACCGGAAAATCGGTTCTAATAAAATGTATAGTCGGATTACTTGATTTCTATAGCGGAACCATTACTGTTTTTGAGAAAAACGTTAAGGAACTTAATACAGTCGAAATGGGCTTATTACGGCAGAAAATCGGCTTCCTTTTTCAGAGCGGAGCCCTTTATGATTCGATGACTGTAAAGCAAAACCTTGAATTTCCTCTTAGGAGAATACGGAAAGATCTTTCGGAAATTGAAATCAAGGAAAAAGTTAGTGAAGTACTTGAAAATGTTGGACTTGCTGACTCTCTCAACAAAATGCCTTCTCAACTGTCGGGAGGGATGAGGAAGCGAATAAGTCTCGCCCGATCTATTGTAGTTGATCCCTTGATAATGCTTTATGACGAACCCACAACAGGTCTTGATCCTGTGACTTCTGATGAAATAAGTCAGCTTATAAATGATGTTCAGAAGAAATATAAAACTTCCTCGATCATCATTACCCACGATATTAATTGTGCACTGCAAACCGCGAACCGAATGATTATGCTTAAAGAAGGGGAAGTATACATGGAAGGGATAGCGAAGGAATTCTCCAACTCGATGGACCCGGAAATTATTTCATTTTTCAAATAATGCGATAATCACATAGTTACTAAGAGCACAAAGCCACACGAAAGATATCAAACCTTTGCTTCTCAACTCCCTCAGTGCCTCCCAGGAAAAAATAAACCTAAAATACACAAAATGGAAACCCACTCACAGACATTTAAAATTCGCTTAGGCCTTTTTGTAGCAGGAGGATTGGCCCTTTTTGTTTTGGCAATTTTTATTATCGGAAAACAAAAGAACTTATTTGATCCGGTTATTACTCTTACTGCTAATTTTTACAATGTTAGCGGATTGCAGGTTGGAAATAATGTGCGCTTCTCAGGTATTAACGTGGGCACGGTTGACAATATTCACATTATTAATGATTCAACGGTAAAGGTGGTCATGTTGATCAGGAAAGATGTTAGGCAGTTCTTGAAATCCGATTGCGAGGTAGTAATAGGTTCAGAGGGAATTATCGGGTCTCGCTTGATTACAATTACTCAGGGAAGCAATGATGCATCTTTAGCTAAGGACGGGCAGCGACTTGCTTCGAAAGAGCCTGTTGAAACCGATGCAATTATTTCAAGCATGCAGGTTACTGCTGCGTATGCTGAAATAATTACTCAACAGCTTGCTGAAATAATGGTCAACTTAAACAGTAAAAACGGAACTCTGGGAAGATTAATCCAGGATTCAACAATTGCGGAAAATTTTAATCAGACAATGCTTAATCTTAAAAGCAGTTCCAAAGGCCTCGACCAAAATATGGAAGCTGCAAAGCACAATTTTCTTTTTAAAGGGTATTTCAATAGAAAAGACAAAGAAGCTGAACAAAAAGCTAAAGATGAAGAAGATGCGAAGCTCGAGGAACAGAGAACTAATGACGAGAAAAAATAATGCATGCCTTATTGAAAAACTTCGCGAGACTATTGCGCCATTGCGCCAAAAAACCAGATAATAAGAACCGAAATAGAACAGGCAAATGTTTTTCAAGAAATATCTCTGGCTTTTTATTATTTCCGGGGGATTGAATCAAGTTGCATTCAGTCAGGAAACACCTGCCAATATCGATTCGGTCAGGCTTTATGAGAATATTGAAACACTTTCAAATAAAAGCGCTTTTTACAAAGCAATATACAACTCCATTTTCAAATCTCCGGAATCTTCTGCAATAATCAAGAAGAGCAAAAAAAGAGTATCCGGAAAACCATTGCGAAAACCCTATAGTGCGTTTGAAGGGAAGATAATCCGGCATATAAATGTTCAAACCCTCGATCCCTTTGGGTTTTCAATAAAAGACACAAGCAGTTCGTTATCGCTTAACTTTTTTACAGAGACAGGAAATAAGCTTCATGTAAAATCGCAGGACATTACAATCAGGAACCTACTGCTTATCAGGCAGAATCAGCCGTTTGATTCTCTGAAAGTAAAAGAATCGGAGCGGTTGGTACGAAGCAGTGCGTATATTAGCGATGTTTCCTTTTTCGCGGTTCTGACCGCTAGGAACTCCGACTCGGTTGATATTTTCATCCGGACTTTGGATCGGTGGAGCATAATTCCCAAAGCAGGGTTATCAACTTCCCTTGTCCATATAAATTTAGCGGACAAAAATTTCCTTGGGTTGGGGCACGATTTCCGCAACAACTTTGCTTATTACCCTTCTTCTCAACACCTTGCTTATAATACAACGTACTTAATTCCCAACATCCGCAATACCTATATTAACTCCAGCCTTCATTACGGAACCGATGAATTCGGAAATTTCTCAAAGAATTTCGCGGTCAATCGCACTTTTTTCTCACCATTGGCTAAGTGGGCAGCAGGCTTGGATTTATCCCAACATTTCCGGCGAGACTCACTCATGAGGTACGACTCTCTTTTTGCTGAACAAAGATACCGCTATAACACTCAGGATTACTGGGCAGGTAATGCATTTCAATTATTCAGCGGGAATTCGGAATATCACCGCACAACCAATTTTATTTCAGCCATTCGCTTTTTGCGGGTCCGATATCTTGAGAGTCCGACAGAAATCTTTGACGCAGCCCACAAATTCTCCGATGAGAACTTTTACCTTGCAAGCATTGGTGTTTCCTCAAGAAGGTATGTGGAAGACAAGTATATTTTTAAGTATGGAATTTCTGAAGACGTGCCGGTAGGTAAAGTTTTCAGCCTCACCGGTGGGTATCAGCTTAAAAATAATTCAGGCCGCATCTACCTTGGCGGCCGCATGTCACTTGGGAAGTATTATCAATGGGGATACCTCGGTTCCAACTTTGAATACGGTACATTCTTTCACAAGTCAAAAACTGAACAGGGAACTTTTCTGGCCGGGGCTAATTTTTACACTGGACTATTTGAAATCGGGAAATGGAAATTCCGCCAGTTTGCAAAATCGCAGATTACGGTTGGGGTAAATCGCTTTTCAAACGACAGCATTAGCCTCAATGAAGGTTATGGTTTGGATGGGTTTAAAAACACAGGATTATCGGGTTCAAGCAGGTTGATACTATCTGTCCAGACTCAATCATACTGCCCATGGGATTTTGTCGGCTTCCGCTTTGGCCCATACCTCAATGCATCGGTAGGAATGCTTGGCACTGAAACAAACGGTTTTAGGAACAGCAGTGCTTATTCTCAAATCGGACTTGGTGTTTTAATAAAAAATGAAAACCTGATTATTAACACATTTCAGGTTTCCATTGCATTTTATCCAATTATACCCGGAAGCGGGAAAAACATCTTTAAATTCAACTCTTTCAGAGCTGCTGACTTTGGCTTCCGGGATTTTGAAATAGACAGACCGGGAATAGTTGTCTTTCAATAGGAGA
>CAMAZH010000174.1 GCA_945863035.1 Chitinophaga pinensis
AAAATGAGGCAATTTGAAAAGTTGAAAATGAGATAATTTAAGAATGAGGGTTTAAAGTGTTAATGAATAATTGGTAAGAATCATGCAAATTAATAATTTTTTAAGTTTTTCAGGGGTTGTGAAAGTCAGTCAACTTGTCCCGTCACCCCGTCACGCCGTCACCCCGTCACGTCATCACCCCGTCACGTCATCACGTCATCACGTCATCACGTCCTAACAAAACAACCCACATAAAGCATAATCGAAGAATGAAAATACTAGTACTAGACAATTACGACTCCTTTACATACAACCTGGTTCACATCCTGAAAGAAATCAGTAGCGGACCAGTGGATGTATTCAGGAATGATGAAATAACATTGGAAAAGGTAGCTGAATACGATAAGATCGTTATCTCTCCCGGACCCGGGGTGCCCGATTCGGCCGGGATTTCGAAAGAACTTATCCGGAAATACGCTCCCACAAAGAGCATACTTGGCGTTTGTTTGGGTTGCCAGGCAATTGCCGAGGTTTATGGTGGAAGTCTTACCAACCTCGACCAGGTTTATCATGGGGTGGCAACCTACATGAAAGTGCTCGATGAGGACGACCGCTTATTCCGCGAAATCCCAAAAGAATTTACCGCCGGTCGATATCATTCCTGGGTGGTGAACGAATTCGATCTCCCCGCTGAACTTAAAATCACTTCTGTGGATGAGAAAAACATGATTATGTCGCTAAGCCATGTGAAATACAATCTCAAGGGAGTGCAGTTTCATCCCGAATCGGTGCTCACGCGATACGGCAAGCAGATGCTCGCCAACTGGCTCGATGTAAATTAGCCGGCTTTGGGCAATACCAATGTAATCCCCTGAAATGAGATAATAAAATACACAAAATGAAAGATATACTGCGAAGACTCACAACCTACCAGCACCTCAGCCGCGAAGAGGCAAAGGAAACACTTAAGAAAATCACCCGGGGTGAATACAACCCATCTGAAGTGGCCTCGTTTCTTACGGTTTATATGATGCGGATGATCACCGTAAATGAGCTGGCGGGCTTTAGGGATGCGCTGCTCGAGCTCTGTCTGGTAACGGATCTTTCCGACTTTGAAACCATCGACCTTTGCGGCACGGGCGGGGATGGGAAAAACACTTTTAACATTTCCACACTCTCGTCATTGGTTGTTGCAGGCGCGGGAGGTAAGGTGGCCAAGCATGGGAATTATGGGGTGTCGTCGTCTTGCGGGTCGAGCAACGTAATGGAACACTTTGGCTACAAATTCACGAACGACCGTGATATCCTCCGCTCCCAGCTCGACAAAGCAAATATCTGTTTCATGCACGCCCCGCTGTTTCATCCGGCTATGAAGAGCGTGGGGCCCATTCGCAGGGAGCTTGGCGTGAAGACCTTTTTCAACATGCTGGGTCCCATGGTAAACCCTTCATTCCCGAAAAACCAGATTATTGGCGTGTTTAGTCTTGAAACAGCCAGACTTTATAATTATATTTACCAGCAAACCGATCGGAATTATTCCATCATTTATTCGCTCGATGGGTACGACGAAATATCCCTGACAGGCGACTTCAAGATTATTTCAAATGGAGAGGAGCAACTGTTCAGTCCCACGCAGATTGGCATGCCTACCCTGTCTCCCTCTGAACTTTTTGGAGGCGACACTGTTGAACAGGCAGCACGGATATTCTCTTCTATTCTCGGGGGAGAGGGCACTGAGGCGCAGAATGCAGCTGTGATTGTGAACTCAGGGATGGCCCTTCGGCGCTTATCCCCCGAAAAAAGTATGGAGGAATGCTTCGAAGTAGCCAAATCCTCGCTGTTTGGAGGTAAAGCATTAGAAACGCTAAAGAAAATTGTTGCATGAACATACTCGAAAGGATAATCGCGCACAAAAGAAAGGAAGTCGAAATAAAGAAAAAGTTTTTTTCGGTTAAATCCTTGGAGTCATCTGAATTTTTCAAGATGAGGAGACCCTCGTTTTATGAAGCTATTTCGGAAAAGGGTCCGTCAATAATTGGTGAGTTCAAACGTAAATCGCCATCCAAAGGGATCATAAATACTCAGGTGGAAGTTGACGATGTTGCCAAAGGCTACGAGGCAGCAGGGGTTAAGGCCATGAGTATCCTCACCGATATAGAATTTTTCGGGGGAGACGAACTGGATCTTCAAAGTGTTGCCGCTTACAGCCGCATTCCGCTTTTGCGAAAAGACTTTACCGTGGATGAGTACCAGATCATCGAATCGAAATCCATCGGGGCCAGCGCTATTTTGCTGATCGCCGCTGTGCTCACGAAAAAGGAAATCCACAGATTCACCTCCCTGGCCGATTCGCTGGGGCTTGATATTCTCTGTGAGATCCACGACCCTTCCGAGTTGGATAAACTTACCCCAAAAAATACAATCCTGGGAATCAATAACCGAAACCTGAAAACCTTTTCTGTCGACCTTGGCCACAGCCAGGAACTAATCCGGCAGCTCCCTGCCGATAGCTTGAAAGTGGCAGAAAGCGGGCTGAGCAGTTACGAGGAGGTGAAACTCCTGTTCGAAACGGGTTTCGATGCATTTCTAATCGGGGAGAATTTTATGCGTACTCCCGATCCGGGAAGGGCTGCCGAGAAATTTATTAAAGGATTAAAACAGGAAATCCGATGAGTCAACTGAAAATCAAGGTGTGCGGTATGCGCGACACCGAAAATATTCGGTCGGTTGCTGAGTTGAAGCCCGATTTTATGGGTTTTGTGTTTCATCGTCCGTCGCCCCGCTATGTGGGCGATTTGCCCGGCGAGCGGATGTTTGTGTCTTTTCCTGAGGATTGCATCAAGACCGGCGTTTTTGTTGATAGCGACATGGATACGATTCTGCTTCGGGTGAAGATTTTCGGTCTCCATGCGGTGCAGCTTCACGGCAATGAAACGCCCGAGACATGCTACCGACTGAAGGAAAGGGGGATCAGGGTTATTAAGGCTTTCAGAATGGATGACAATACCGATTTCACCCTGATGGAGGATTATCTCTCATGCACCGACTATTACCTGTTCGATACTGCAACTTCAGTTTCAGGGGGAAGCGGGATACGTTTCAACTGGGAGCTTCTCGACAAATACCAGCTTGATCATCCATTCTTTTTAAGCGGCGGGTTAGGAGTGGAAGATGCCGAAAGAATATTGACAATGAAGAACAAAGCCCTTGCCGGGGTTGATGTCAACAGCAGATTTGAAACGTCGCCGGGGGTGAAGGATACAGATAAACTAAGGAATTTTATGGAGGCAATCCGTGAAACAAAAATAACGTGATTTGCTTGCTCCACATAGTTGGGTGCAAGACTCCGAACAAGACCCTGCAACACAAAAAGCAGGCGGTAACAAAAGGGTGGCAGTGAACAGAAAGGTAAAAATTATCTATTGAAAAAATCAGCATGAAAGACACATTCTTATCGAACGGGAAGGGTTATTACGGGGATTTCGGGGGAGCTTTTATCCCCGAGATGCTGCGCGAAAATGTTGAATCTTTGAGAAAAGTATATTTCAACATCATTGAATCGGATGCCTTTAAAAAGGAGTTCCACGACTTGCTGGTTAATTACGCCGGTCGCCCTTCGCCTTTGTTTCTGGCAAAGCGGCTGAGTGAAAAATACGGGGCGAAGATTTACCTGAAGCGGGAGGATCTTAACCATACCGGTTCGCATAAGATCAATAACACCCTTGGACAGATTCTCCTTGCCCGGCATATGGGGAAACGGAGGATCATTGCCGAAACCGGCGCGGGACAGCATGGGGTGGCAACCGCTACCGTATGCGCACTGATGAATATGGAATGTGTAGTTTATATGGGCGAGACCGACATTGAGCGGCAGGAACCCAATGTGCGGAGAATGGAGATGCTCGGCGCAAAAGTTGTTCCCGCGCTGAGCGGCAACAAGACGCTGAAGGATGCTACCAATGAGGCTTTGCGCGACTGGATATGCAATCCTGAAGACACTTTTTATATCATAGGATCGGTTGTAGGCCCACATCCCTATCCCGATCTGGTGGCCAGACTGCAGTCGGTGATAAGCGAGGAATTGTTATGGCAGATGAAGAAAGCCGAAGGTACCGAAGACCCCGATTATATTGTTGCTTGTGTGGGTGGAGGGAGCAATGCTGCCGGATCGTTTTACCATTATCTCGACCGGAAGAACGTAAAACTGATAGGTGTTGAAGCATCCGGTAAAGGAGTGGATACAGGCCTGACAGCCGCAACCATTGCCGTGGGCGAGCCGGGGATTATCCATGGCAGCATGACGATGCTCATGCAAACCGATGACGGACAGATCACCGAGCCATACTCTATTTCTGCAGGACTTGACTATCCCGGTATAGGTCCCCTGCATGCATGGCTTGCAGGCAGCGGCCGGGCGCAATACATGAACGCTACCGATCAGGAAGCCCTGCACGCAGCCTATGAGCTTACACGCCTCGAAGGTATAATTCCGGCACTTGAGTCGGCCCACGCGCTTGCAGTACTTGGCAAGCTCGAACTGAAAAAGGAGGATGTGGTTGTGGTAAATGTCTCCGGCCGGGGCGACAAGGACATGCAAGCTTACATTAATGCCAGAAGCCTTTTTAATGTAAATTTGGAAGGCAGAAGGTAGAAGGTAGAATTAGCGAAAGTCACCCATTCTAAATTCTGAATTCTAAATTAAAGTAGAAGCTAGTTGGCGGTCATTGTAACGCGACACTACAGATCGCAACTACTAAACAATAATTATTATAATTTTGAACGGATAATTACAGAGAGACAGAATTGATGACATTAAAATTATGAGTAATGAAAAAATATCAATACGTTTTTTTAGCGACCGCGAAGTGCGAGCTGTTTGGGACGAGCAAAACACCAAGTGGTGGTTTAGTGTGTTGGATATCGTAGCTGTGCTTACTGACCAAAACGACTACACCAAAACCCGCAACTATTGGAAATATCTTAAAGCAAAATTGAAAAAAGAAAACAGCGAGTTGGTTAGTGGCACTACCCATCTGAAGCTTTTAGCTAGTGATGGTAAACGATATTTAACCGATATGTTGGATTATCAGGGCATTATTGCGTTAGGCAAAGAATTTCCAAGCAAAAAGGCAAATCGATTCATAGAATGGTTTACATACAGCGATGAAAGCATAGACGGAAAAAGCAAAACAAAAGCGTATGCCTTGTTTGAAAGTTCTTTTATCAACAGCATAGAAACTGGCACAACAAATGGTTTGCAACAAATACATGCTTATTCGTTTGGCGGATTGTATGATTTTGCGGGGCAAATCAGGCAAAAAAATATTTCAAAAGGTGGTTTTCAATTTGCAGTATCTCACTTTTTAGGCGACACACTAAAGCAAATAGAAGCAATGCCCGAAACTTCATTTGACGAAATCGTAAACAAATATGTAGAAATGAACATTGCACATCCATTTATGGAAGGTAACGGCAGAAGCGCCCGAATATGGTTGGATTTGATACTAAAAAAACGCCTCATAAAATGCGTGGATTGGAGTAAAATAAGCAAGCGTGATTATATGAACGCAATGATGCTAAGTCCAACAAAAAGCAGTGTTCTAAAAAAACCTTTGAAAAATGCGCTCACAAGCAAAATAAATGACCGTGAAATGTTTATGAAAGGCATTGACTATTCTTATTACTACGAAGAAAATGACTAAATTTAATAATAAAATATATGAACCGCATAACAGAACTTTTCAACTCCGGGAAAAAAGACATCCTGTCCGTGTATTTCACAGCAGGGTACCCATCGCTTAACGACACTTTTCGGACCATCACTGAGCTTGAGAAGAGGGGCGTGGACATGATCGAGATCGGGATCCCCTTTTCCGATCCGATAGCCGATGGTCCTGTGATTCAGAAAAGCGGCAGCAAAGCCCTGCTCAATGGTATGACCCTTTCCCTGCTTTTCGAGCAGCTCAGGGAAATTCGCGAATATTCGCAGGTTCCGCTTGTGCTTATGGGGTATATCAACCCGATTGTGCGCATGGGGATAGATACTTTTCTCGAGCATGCCAGCCGCACAGGTATTGACGGAGTTATCATCCCCGATCTCCCTCCCGAGGAATATATTGAGAAGCATCAGGCAAAGTTCCAAAAAGCAGGGATCTTTAATAACTTCCTGATTACCCCTCAGACACCCGATACCCGGCTTAGGCAAATCGATGAGTGGTCAGAAGGCTTTCTCTACATGGTTTCGTCGGCTGCCACAACCGGAAGCCGCGAATCGTTTGATGAGAAGCAGCTGGATTATTTCAAACGAGTTAGCGATATGAAGCTAAAAACTCCAAGGCTTATAGGCTTTGGAGTTTCTAACCATACTACATTCGAGCAGGCTTGCAAGTATGCCGATGGGGCAATCATCGGTTCCGCCTTTATCGATGCTGTGAGTGAGAATGGCAGCCTTGCTCAGAAAGTAAGCGGGTTTCTGGAGGCAATCCGATAAAGTCCTTTCTCTGTTTTCCTATTAATAGGTTCCGGGTACCGGCAAAGAGTATTTAATTGTGAGTTTCGGCCACATTTCAGGTTCCGGGTAGTCGCTTGAAGCAAAGCGGAAACCGGGGAAAACATCCTCGGGGTAGAGCCTGAGCATCATGCCGAAATTCGGGTATTCGGGATAATCCAAATTTGGATCCGATACAAAGAGGCTTGTAACATCCAGATCAATAAAGTTGGCGTTTTTAATAAAGGGGGAAATAAAAACCTGATTCATTTCGGTGGTCATGGGTTGGTTTTCCCAGTTAACCTTGTATTCCTCCCAGGGCTCGATAACCTGCTGCAATGCTGCACCATACCAGGGGAACTGCGAATCCCAGGG
>CAMAZH010000175.1 GCA_945863035.1 Chitinophaga pinensis
CATTATAGTGAAAACCTTTTGGAGTTTCTCTAAGGGTAAGGTCTATCGTGCCTGCAACCGCATTACCCTCCAGGTTAGGAGTCAGGGATTTATAAACTTCCACACCCTGCAGAGCATAGGTTGAGATCACGTTTAATCCCACCGGAAGCGGTTCTCCGTTTATGGTAACGCTTGAATAACTTTGATCCAGACCTCTGAGCCTGAAACCCGCTCCCTCCCCGCCGGAACGGTCGACTGAAATACCCGGGAGTCTCCCGATTGCCTCAATGGCATTAGCATCGGGATTTTGCTGCAGTTTTTCTGCGGAAATTACATTTTTAATAGTGAGGGAGTTTATCTGCTGCAGTCTGGCACTCATTTGACCTTTTGCCTGGGAGGTGACAACCAATTCACCTAATACCTCGATGGAAGGACTCAATAGAATCGTGTAATAGAAAGGAGGTTTTATTTCTATTACCTGTTTCTCATACCCGATAAATGATACGATAAATGATTTTAAATTTTCCGGTATAATTAAGCTGAATTCTCCGCTGAGATCTGTAATTGTGCCAATCTTTGCATCAATAGAAATGATGGTGGCGCCGGGAACAGGCTCACCGGTTGCTTTATCAGAAACCTTGCCGGTGATTCTAATTTTTTCTATCTGCTGGATTGTTTTGCTCTCTTTTATTGTTTCTGCAGGGGCTGCCTTTTTTTCGCGAATCACAACAATCTGGCGGCCAAAAATTTTGTATACCAAATTGGTATTTACTAAGGCCTGGTCCAAAACCTGCTCAACCGAAGCCTTTTCAAATTTAATGTTTAAGCTTTTATTCAGGTCGACCTGGTTATCCTTATAAAAAAATATAAACTCACTTTGTTTTTGAATCTCTTCAAAAAGCTGCTTCATCGTTCCGTTTTCCAGATTGATAGAGATCTTCGTATCCTGCGAATAAGAAAAATCAGCAAAAACACTGCTAACTCCAGCCAGAAGAAGAAACAATGTTATCTTCATAATTAAAAATATACGCGCATAAAATTCGGACGGTCTGGAAAAATATGCTCCATTTATATTTTTTTCATACATTTGTTTGTCGTATTAATTAATTCCGCGCCAAGCGTTGTTAGTTAAAACCAAAAGCTTGCAGATGTTACCAGCATTTGCAGGCTTTTTTCGTACTTAATATATTGATTAAGTATACAATTGATAAATTATTTAGGCATGATGACTAATTTATTGTTCTCGTAACTATATAAAAACGGGGTTGTTTGTGCAATAATTTCCAATACTTCGGCCGGAGAATTTTTTAAATCCAGGTTTCCTGAGAATGTTTCATTCTGCAATTCAACATTCTGCAACAGAATCTCAACATTATAATACCGGGTCAATTTTTTCAGAATATCGGCCAGTTTTTCACTGTTAAGGACGAGGTAACCTTCTTGCCATGACATATATTCCTCTGGTTTAACTTTTTGCTGTGTGAAAACTTTCTTGTCAGGATCAAAAACAGCTCTTTCACCCGGGAAAATAACCAGTTTTGCCCTGTTTAATAATGAGCCATTGTAGCTCAGTTCCACCTTACCCTCTTTCAAAACTGTGCTGGAGTTTTTATCATCAGCATAGGAACTGACATTAAAAACTGTTCCTAATACTTTTACATCATAATCACGGGTTTTCACAAAAAACGGCCTGGACTCGGAATGGGTTACGTCAAAAACTGCTTCACCTTCGATATAAACTTCCCGCATATTTTCAGCAAAAACTGTCGGATAAATTAATCTCGACCCGGAATTTAACCAGACTTTCGTTCCTTCTGAAAGGGTAATAAAAGTTCTTTTACCATAAGGAACGATAACTGTATTGAAACTGGGTTCCTCCAAAGTAATTTCCTGAACCACTGTCTGATCTGCACCGATAGTGATATCCTTTCCGTTTTGCGCATAGCTGATCTTTGATTCATTCTTGCCGATCTTAATCTCTTTGCCGTCCTGAAGTATCAGCCGGGTATTTTGATCGGGAAGGGTATCTGTTACGGTCTGAGCATAACTCAGGATTTCAGATCTGGAATTTAACTGTGAGTACCAAAATACAGTAACAGCGCAGATAAGCAGTACAGATGCTGCTGCTGACAGGCGTACAAACTGCCTTTTCCAGAAGATTTTCCTGATGGAAGACCTGATATGACTTTTTGTTTGTTCCTTTTCGATTTCCGGGAAGACTGTCGGGTCTGATGTCAGAAATGAATGTATCAGAGCGGCAATCTGGATTTCGCTTTTACTCTTATCTTCAATATTCCCAATACCTTCCGAGAGTGTGGCTTTCGAAAAGTTCTTATCGATTAAAATATCTTCGGCCTTTAAACTGGACTTTTTCTTCATTTCTAGAATTCAATAATATTTAGATAAAGGAAGTTTTTGCTAAAACATAGACAGAAAAATCAACAATTTTTTAAATATTCTAAATTTAACTATTATTCATGCCTAATAACTTTCATTTACTTTGTAATAAACAATCGTTTAGCGTAAGAATCATTATCTGTTTTTATTTGAATAATATAAAGACCTGTATCCAATCCCTCTATATTAAAGGAATGAGACTGATTCTGAAAATCCCTCACGATTTTTCCTGTCAGTGTATAAATCATAAGCCTGTCAATTTGTTCTGAGTTGGAAATATTTAAAACGCCGCTGGAATTAGGATTCGGATATACTTTGAACAAGTCTGTCCCGAATCCTGCACTTTTCGGATTTACAGAGGAAATGGTGCCCATTGTGCTAAATGTATATTGATAGGTTTTAGTTTCTCCGGGCAGTATGGACGGGGCATCAACTATAAAACCGTCCTGTATCTCCGACATTTCCATTTCATCAACGAAAAGCAATCTTGGAATTTTAATTCGTATTACCCTTTTATGTATTTGATTGGAATTGTTTGTGACGGCCACTTTAACCCCTAGCAGATCGCGTTGGGCAGAAACAGACAGGCCTCCTTTAACGAGTAAACCTGAAAAGGCTACTTTTTTGTACTCCCAGGCATCAGGTATAGCCGGAAAAATATCGATAACCTCATCATTATCCGGATCCATAAGCATTTGAGTCAAATTACAGATAAACGCACCATGCGCTCCAATTTCCGGTGTCAGGTTGAATTGATCTTTTACCTCGGCAAAACAGGTTTGGTCGAATAATATTTTCGCGCTTTGAAATTTCTGCAACCAGGATAAAGCGTCGTTACCAAGGTATAGCTTGGCCGCAACAACGCCCATCCACCCATTATTGAAAACATAATCGCCTGTTAGAGATTTGGCCGAATTTTCATAACTGGGCCGGGCAAGGGGATTGTGTTTGTTCACAACACCGTCCCACCAGATGTGCTGAAGCCATGTAGCGTCGCCAACCCCTTCCTGAGCTATCCCTCCTACTCCGCCTGCAATCAGGGTGTCGCCATTCAATGTGGTCGTTGGGATTAATATTTTGCCTTCATATATTGACCATTCAGGATATGCAATACCCCTTTTAACACATTCGGTATATCCCATAAGTGCAGAAGCTTGCTGAACAGCAGCAGGCACATATTTGCAGCGGTATGCGTTATAACGGCTGTCGTACATTAAATCCTCCAAAGTGACGTAGGTGGTTGATTTAAGTATATCGTATGCAGGCCCCCGGAATGATTCGTCATTGCTATAGTCGAGGTATGACAGAGCCATTAAGGCAGCATTTGCACCTGAAGCATTAAAGTGCAAGGCTACCGATTCACCTTCAGTTGGGAGGATCAGTTGTGCTCCGTCATATCCCATCAGTGTTGTATATTTTGCTCCCCCGGTATAAAGTTTGCTGACATTATGTTGCGTTACACCTTCTGTAGCATAAGCTTTTGCCTTTGGTAACACGCTATAAGTCCAATCTGCAATATTTTTGGCTTCGTTCAGATGCCCCGTATAAACAAGAGCAAGCTGGCTGAACATCAGATCATACTCGGGACAAATTGCCCCGGCGAAACTCTCGATATCCGTTGAATTACACCCTGGTGGGATAGCGCATTCCCCAAAATAAACACCATGATAATACAAGGATTGAGCATAAAGCCTGGAGACTGTTTCATCAGGGATTGATATTTTTGAACGGTCCAAATAGTTACTCCACCAGTCCGCCGTTTCCTGCCGGAGTACATCATATCCCTTTTGTTTTGCTGCAAAGGCTGCGTTCCAGGCATAATCCCAGGGAACATCCGGAGTTGCAGGATTGAAAGATGAGGCCGGAGCAATATAAAAAGTCACGGTTCCATTGGCCTCAGTAGTACTATAAACTGTATTGCTGTCGGAGAGAGCAACAGAGGATTGTGTTTCAACAGCAACAGCAAGGGCGGCCGTACTTGTTCCTGTCCTGGTTGCCGTTACTACACCACCTTGTGTTATTGTTTCAACCTCCCTTGCAGTTGCTGATCCTGAAAATGGATCATGAGGAAATGCATAAATCCCATAATTCTGGTAAATTCTGACATCTGTCTCAACCAAGACATTCAGCTGCAAGGGAGAAGGAGCACCCGAGTCTTTTACGCGTATAACCAGAATACCCTCCGGAGTAACAAAAACATTGCGATGTGTTGTAAATGCAGCGCCTTCCACATCCAGTGTTAAATCAATATTAAGTACACCCGTTCGAATGTCAAGGTTTTGATCAAAAGCAGTAATGGTTCCCGGATTAAAAGATGCACCGTATCCTGCCTTTAAGCGAAAGGGATTAAAACGGTGCCCCTCTTTATCCCACCAATATTCATAACCAAAATAAGGTTCATGATGGTGCCATGGATCAGTAGCTGCTCCGGGAGCCCGCTGAAAGCCGAATCCCCAGGGGTCAACGCGCATTACGGTTCCTCCCAAACCAATAGGTTGATATTGATAATACAGGTTGTTTAGCCTATCCATGCCGGTCTTAACGAAAACACTGTTTTCGAGTGTCCCGTTCCATGCTTCCTCCACGGGAGGCTGTGTGTTGTTGAATTCCATCTTCGTGATCCTTGCCGAGGCACCAAACCAGTTTTCGGCCGGGGTAGCCGAAGCGTTATGAGGGATTTCAAGTCTGACAGACGATATCCTGCCTGCATAGGGGACACCCCAACCCGGATCGGTCATGGAGAGATCCACATGGACAAAGGTTTCTGAAGGATTCAGGTCGAAATAAGAGTATCCGACCGTGCCGTCGGCCCTGGTAAATTCCAGCAGGGCCTTAACCGCGGTGTTTACCGGCCAGCCGAGGGTCTGGTAATATATGTCGCAATACGGATATAGACCGGCATCAAACCCCGTGTTTACCTCGACCTGTGGAAACCAGAGCTGAGGGCCGTTGTTGGCAGCCTTGTCGGCATAGGTCATCACCATGGCTCCGTCTTCCCACGTGAGGGTAACGTCCCTCTTGTTGCCATCCTGTATTTCATGCCAGCCTTGCAGGCCTGTGTCGAAGGTCCATGGGGAAACCGTGCTGGGAGGCACTAACCCATCCTCGGCAATTTCCTCATCCGAAAACGCGTAGTTATAAATGGACAGTTCGTCGATAATGGCCGTCAGTCCATTGATCCCCAGAATAAAATTGCCCGTGCGGTCTGCTGCCAGAGCCGATGCGGTCTCCCCGCTCTTCTTCCCGTTTATGAAACAGGACACTTTGCTTCCGTCGACAACCAGGGCCAGCCGCTGCCATACGTTGTTTACCCAAGGAGAGGCCAGCGTCCGCCAGGTGCGGTAGTCGCTCACCCTTAGATTTCCCTGGTACAATGCCAATTCGAAATTTCCCGCCCCATAGGAGAGTATGGATGATGATATTGCCGGGTCGTTTTGTCCTCCGGCAGGGGTCTTGATCCAGAAGGTATAGGTAATTTTCTCGCAAGAGAAAACAGAATCCGCGGGCATGGTCAGGTAATCGCCGCCTCCCAAAACCAATGCGCCGGATCCTGCTTTTGCAGAAGAAGCATCAATGGCAGGGTTGCCGCTTGCTATTCCCGCAATATGGCTGACCGAATCGGAGAAGTCTTTATCAAATGTCCAATGGGAGACCTGTTTTATAAAGGGTTTCGGGGGCTCAACCGAGGGCGTGTTGGTGAGTACTACCTTGTCTATCAAAGTGGATGCCCCAAACCATCCGGTGGCAGGATTGGATGCTGCTGCTCCGGTGTGAGGAAGCTCGATTTGAAGGGTTTTCATCATCCCGATATATGGTGTTCCCCAACCCGGATCCAAAGTGGAAATATCAAGTGAAACAAAATTCTTGGTTGGATCAAGATCAGCATATGCATAAACGAGCTCATCATTACTTTTTGTAATTGTCACAAGAAATTTAATGGGCAATTTTGTCGGCCAGTTAACGGGCCTGTAGTATATGTCAATGTAGCGAAAGTTGGCGGCATCAAATTCCTTCTCGACCTGAACAGCGGCAAACCATAACTGAGGGCCCTGGGTGGGGGAATTCTCAAAATAGCTCATCTTTAGAGAGCCGTTATCCCAACTGGCAACTACGTCTCTGCCCGCACCCAGATCGTGCCAGCCCTCTGCGTCCGCTGAAAAATCCCATACAATATCCTGGGCTTTTGTAACAATCGACAAGGAGAACAAGCATAAAACCAATCCAACAATTCCTTTT